>NZ_JADPKQ010000043.1:0-876 GCF_023074015.1 Bradyrhizobium sp. 142 | reverse complement strand
GACGACATGACCCCGGATCAAGCCTACTTCAACCTTCCGCCGCTCCGCGTGGCGGCCTAATCTCGGCAGAGGCTCCACTTATCGACGCGGAAAGTCTGTTCAGACAAGCGGGACCAGCTCTCTTGAGCAAAGAAAAGCTCTCTCTAAGGAACGATCAGACCTAGCAACACAGATCGCGCGACAATTTCATCTGCTAGAGACAAGGTGCACATCGGGCGAAGAGCTCGTTGCGGCTATAATGAAATGATAGAACGTCGAAAGCTGGAGCGCATCGATGTGGACGAGGTCGCCTACATTTCAGGCGACGGCGCAAGCCTACGCTGCCGCGTGGTCAACATGTCGGAAGAAGGGGCAGCAATTGAGCTTCCGTCGAAGCGGCACGTGAACTCCACATTCAAACTAATGCTCGAGAAAGATCGCGTCATCCGAAGTTGCCGACTAGTTTGGTCGAGTGGAAATCTTATCGGAGTCTCGTTCGAGGAACTTTGAGGCGGAGAAGAGTCATTTATATCTCTGCCCTAGAATGGAATTTTCGCGGTGCTTTTCCTGGCAGGGATGGGCGATGTCAAACAATAGACTGGAAATCCGTTCGTGGTCCCCCGAAGAAGAAGTGCAACTTCTTGCGCTATTCGACAGTGGCATGACTGCAAGCGAGATCGGCCGGCGGTTAGGCCGCACTCGCCTGGCGGTCTACGGTCGATTGCAACGCTTCCGTAAGCAGCAAGGTCGAGTAAGCCGCACTAGCGGACGTGTCTTCGCGCAGCGGGCCGGTTAGTCGTAACCGGCATGAGGCCCCCACCTCGCCATCGCGAGGTTCGCCTGCGATACAGCCTGGCATGAGCTGATCGGTGGAGGTGAAGCGATGGCAAATGCCAT
>NZ_JADPKQ010000391.1:0-878 GCF_023074015.1 Bradyrhizobium sp. 142 | reverse complement strand
ACTCGAGCTCTCGGCTCATCGTATGCATCGGCCTGCCCGCACATCGTGCTCCCGGTGCCTCTGTCCCGATGGTCGCACCATACGCCACGATGCAGAAAACCGCAGCGGAACGTTGGCACCGAGACATCTCATACCGGTTACCAACCCCATCGAAAGCGTGTTCGCGACCGTGCGGCACAGAACGGTGCGAACCAAGGGTTCGTTGTCGCCAACCACCGCCAAGCTGATGGTGTTCAAGCTGGTCATCGCGGCATCAAAGACCTGGCGGCGGCTCACAGGCACAAATCAGTTGCCGAAGGTGATCGCAGGTGTCAGATTCAACGACGGCATCGAGGTCATCCACATGCCGGCAAACCACGCCGCCTGATCACCTCGTCACCCAAAATCCCGCATAGCTCTTGGCGACCGCGCTCTTGGCCTTGTTGACCTTGAGCTTGAGGCGCTTTTCGAGGAACCGTTCGATCCCGGCCATCACCCGCTCGCCCGCCTTTTGACTGCGCACATAGATGTTGCAGTCATCGGCGTAGCGCGCGAAGCGGTGGCCGCGCTTCTCCAGCTCCTTGTCCAGCACATCCAGCATCAGGTTCGACAACAGCGGCGAGAGCGGGCCGCCTTGCGGCGTGCCTTCCTCCGTCGCACTGACAAGCCCTCCTTCCAGCACGCCCGCGGTCAGAAAGCCGCGGATCAGCTTCAGGAGGCGCTTGTCAGCAACCCGCTTGGCAACCAGCCCCATCAGGATGTCGTGGTCGATGTCCACGACAAAGCCGTGGCCGGACGCGATGTACGCCTGCGCCTGTTCCACCGCCTGATGTGCCGAGCGCTTCGGCCGGAAGCCGAAGCTCGTCTCGGAGAACGTTCCGTCCCAGTCCGCTTGCAGC
>NZ_JADPKQ010000380.1:0-881 GCF_023074015.1 Bradyrhizobium sp. 142 | reverse complement strand
TAGGCAACTCCGGGGCTTCGCTTCTCCAGGCGCTGCATCGAGCGACCGCGGAGAGGGCGCCGGCTCCGGGCCGGAACGAAAGCCGGCACTGCGGGTTGCGATCTGACGGCCCCGGGAAACGGACGTAGTGACGATCGGCCTCGGCCCTCCCCATCGGAGGCCGGGGCCGATTTCCGTCGGGTGGTTGGAGCTTTCGGACGGGCAAGCGGAGTTCGAGGATGGAGCTCACGGAGCTGGAGCGCGACTTCCTGGTGAGTCTTCTCGCCGGCTCCTGGATCAGCCCGCCGACGTTCGACCATGAGATCCTCTCGCGCATCGTCGAACTCGGCCTGGTCGAAAGCGAGCCGCTTCCGTCCGGAGAGATCAAGTACCGGATCACCGATGCCGGCCGGGCGGCGCTCGGCTGAGCGGCGGAGCCGGCCTATCGCCGAATGGTGGGCGCCTCACTCAAGGTTTTCCGCCCGATCTGCTTGAGATTGACCACCGAGGTCTCGCCGCTGATGGCGCATTCCAGGAGCTTCGAGGCCACATGTGTCCTGGTGCCGGTTTCATAGCGGGACACGGTTTCGCAGACCTCATCGAGGACGGCGCGCAAGAGCGCTGTCGTTTCGGCGTCGAACATGGAGATCTCCCCCTGCGATGGCCGCATGATGCATCAAGTCGTCCGCTGCCGGGATTCAAACAAGTTAAACGCTGCAAGAAAAACTGGTTCGAAACCGGACTTCCCACGATGCAGGATGAGCGCAGTCCCGCCTTTGGGGACTGGGGGGCTTGAGGGCGGAGCCACGCAGGCCACGCATTTGCGCGCAGCCTGACGAAGCAACGGTGCCGGACCGGCGTCGTTCCTCGCTGCGGGAAAAGCTCCGGACTCACGAATATTG
>NZ_JADPKQ010000413.1:0-50640 GCF_023074015.1 Bradyrhizobium sp. 142 | reverse complement strand
GACGCGAGTGGTCAACAATTTGCATCGGCGTGCCAAGGCATTCGGCTTTGTTCTCCAGCCCTTGGAGCCGAAAGTAGTTGCTGCCGTTTCTTAGGAATCATTCTCCAGCGTCAGCTCTCCGATCTTGGCATGCAGCGACTTCACATCGACTGCGGGCGCGGCCGGCGGCCCGCCCCCTGGTCCGAAAATCCCGGAAGCATTGCCCTCAAGCTGCGATTTCCACGCCGTAATCTGATTGGGGTGAACGTCAAAATGCTCGGCCAGTTGGGCTATCGTCCGATCGCCTTTGACGGCGGCCAGAGCCACCTTCGCCTTGAAGGCCGGTGAGTGATTCCGGCGTGCTCGTCTGCTCATCGTCTCTCCTGATTCGCGGGCCTATCGTGCCCGTCGTCAGGCAGAAACTCCACTTAACGTCCTGTGCAGATTTCCGGAGCCGGCTCTACCCTCGCTTCGCCCTCTGTTGCCGCTGACGGAGATCAGAGCCTCAAGCAAGAGGTGGAAAAGATTGGGGCCGCCTATGCGGAGAACTTCAACAAGCAGAACGGAGCAGGAATTGCGGCGCTCTATGCAAACGGCGGCATGATGATTAACGCAGCCGGGCCTCACACGAACATCGCAGAGACATATGCAGGCGTGTTCAAAGCGGGGTTCGATCACAACGAGATAACCGTAGATCAGGTTTCGCCTGTCGGGCCTGACACCCTGATTGCAGTCGGTCAGTTCCATCTGACCGGCAAGAATGCATCTGGCGAGCCTATGGATTTCAAGGGACTTTGGACAGCGACGGACGTGCGCGAAGCCGGTAGTTGGAAAATTCGCGTGCTCGCGGCGTTCCCAAAAGCGCCGCCACCGAAAGACTAACACGCTCATCGTCTAGCATTCGTGATTGAATTATCGGAAGTCGCCTATGGAAGGCGGCTTCCATGTTTTGCGAAATTCGCGCCCAAACCTTTCACCCCGACATCGCTCTGTGTGGGCAACTTGGGGCGATCCCCCGCGTCTTAATGCAATCCCGCGCGGCATCCGCAACACGGAAGCTAGACACGCGATACGCTGATGCGCTGGGGCATGCCGCCGTCGCCCGGCACGCAGCTACCGCCTGACGTGCTAGATCGATGCCCCATAGGCGGACGCGCGTGGCGTGGATTTCGAGCGTCTCGCCTGACGATCGAGAGCACTTCGGGAGCTGCTTTCGATAATTGGCCTCTCAATCTCTTAGCGCCGATTAGACTTCGCTGAACTGAATACTGTCTCTTTCGCAGTCCGCCCTGAATGAGGCCCTCGCGTTTGCGTGCTCAAAGCAAAATGTTTTTCCTTTCTCAGTTGTCTCCACCCACCAATCTGATTTCTGATCGCGCGCAATCTGCGCAGCATGTGTCCGCAAGCGATCTAGCTCTCGTCCAGATGCTCTGACGACTATACAATATGTCATTAAGCCCCCTATCATGTTGCACACAATCCACCCAACGCCGTAATAGGCCGTAATAGAATGACGCTGGACGCTGTCCTAATCGGGGATGATCCCACGTTCGCGCTTATCCATTAGCGTCCGCTCGATGCGCTCGGCTTGTTCCTTGGTCAAATTGACCGCCAGACTGATCCCAACAACCGCTGGCCCCCTACGTTGCCGATCGTAAACCATCCAGCCCTTGAACCCCTGCCGAACCAAGAACCTGGATGGAGGAGCCCCCTTGTCGCGCTCCGTCATTGCCGATCCCGCATATTTATCATTCGAACCATCACCTCAATCCTTCAATGAGCGTCCTCCAGCCGAGCGCATCGTTCGCCGTTAGCAGCGATACGCCAAGCGTTGCCAAGTAGAAGGGCAATTCGCAATCGGGACGCGCGTTCATATTGCGGACAAACGAGGCGACCGCGTTCTTAAGATCGCCTCGGGTCGAGATGATCGAAGGCTCGTTGCTTGCACCCTCGACATATTTGTCGCGCGTCATCTCAATTAACAGGGAACGTTCCATTTCGCCTCCCCAACCGATGACTGCTTCCAATAGTGGAGTTGGAACGGAGTGGATTTGGCCTGTCTGTTCGAAAGGTGACAAACGGATGCCCTTTTGGTCGCAAGTGTGGGAATTGGGGCACAGACACACATCGCGACCGCGCCTGTCCGCGCCGGGCGCACGGCAGAAGGCTCTTTGTCTTCACACTCAATCTGGCTTGGTCAGATGTTTCAGTACGGCGTTACAGGCTTCCTCGGCCTCCGCGAACGTCTTGAATGGAGAGCCGCCGATCTTGATCGCGCCACGGCTCTGATCAACCGGGCGCCATGATGCCACATAGCCGGAGCGCCCGTGAAATCCGGGACCGGCGGGGCTCTCATATGTGATCACGAACGAAAAGTCGTCGCTGCTTGCGCTCCATATTTCCATGCGCTCGACGGCACGGTGGAATTGCAGGGACATCAACACGGCGTGCCCCGCACCGGCGCCCCGACAGGAACCTCAGCCTAGAGGGCGCGCAACTAACGCGGCCAGCCGCCTCTGAAATCCATCGATCTCCCTTATTGCATTCTGTCGCTCTGGTCCCTCGGGGAGTCGTTGCGCGGCTTTGCATAGGCTCGCCAGCATCTGCGTCATCTCTTGCAATTCGTGCTCGGATCTTCCAACCGCGCGTCGGCTCAACTTTGTGCCCCCACAGATCGAATTCAGTTGCCGCGCACACACTTGTCACGGATAACATTCTCAACGTTAAGTAGCGCCAATTTCCGGCTCTTACAAGTGTCGAATATGAGGGTCAGCCTCCGGTTTGCAGCATAGATCTACGGAGGAGTTTAGCTCTGCACGATATGACGCGAAGGAACCGCCCCAGTCTGCGCTATGGTTGTCTCATTTTGGCCGCGCCCTTCGCAACTGACCTGCCATGCAGTCGCGCCGCTCGCTTCTTCCTTATCCGCCGCGCACCGAGCAGTCGCTTCCGGCCGGGAACAAATGCTCTGAAGTCGCGTTAGCCGCCGCGTTCACGCGGGAGAATGGCGGGTGCAATCTGTCGATTACTATTTAAGGCAAGCCGAGGTCGCCTCCCGGTTCGCTCTTGCCGAGTCTGATCCAAAAAAAGCGCAGGCCATGCATATCTTGGCTCTGGAGTTTTTCGAGAAGGCCGAAGCGGCGAAGACCAAGCGGTCCCTCCCGCCAACCAGGTCGCCATCCGCTGACAGTTAGGTCGCATGTTCGTCGCCGTGGCAATGATGGTGGCGATCACGGGCGGCTTGGGATTGCTCATGCTAGCAGTCACGCTGGCGGCCCTCTGTGATTTCATGCGACGCTCTATTACTTCGGTATTCGAAACGGACTGTATCCGTTTTTGCTTTAGTCCGGTTGCTAACATCCGGTGCAGCTCAACGCATTGGCGGCGCCGCCTCAAACCATTGCGCACCCAGCGGCCGATCCTAAGGCTCACTGCAATCACCACGAGCGACATTGCCGCCTCTTGGATTTTTCACACCGCCTTGATTAGCAGTCACTATTCATTAGGCGTTGGACCTGAAGCGGAGTAGGACTCCTTTAGCAGGCAAGCGGATTTCTTGCCTGACAGCTGCCCAAAACGGCGACGCACCGAAGTCACCGCCTCCATTTAAATGGCAGCCAGTGCCGTTGATTGATCGGCAAACTCTTTCCAAAGTTGCTGTTCCAAAGATGTGAAGTGCACCCATCCCCGCAGTCTGCTGACCATGTCGCGCGCCGTCGGCTACCCGGTTAAAGGAGGAACAACATGAAAATGAGCAATGTAGTTCCCAATGCATTATCTGTGGCAAAGTACACTTATGTCGCGGCTACGATATGGGTAGCTCCGTCTGCTCTCATCAAATCGGCGCATCTCCTTGAAAGGATTGGACTCGCTGCGGTTGGAGGGGCGTGCGGCGTGTACGTGGCCGCAGCATTGATGCGCCTAGAAAACGAAATGTTTGGAAGCGGCTGGTTCATCTTGTTGATGATGCTCTACGGAGCTTTCAGCTTCTACATCGGCATCGATCTGCCTAGCGGTCCTGCTCAGGGATCGACTTCGAGACTCCCGGAAGAGCGGAACCGCGGTACCGATGCGGCTGAGATTTTTAGTGCGGTAGGCACATTCGTTGCCGCGATTGCGGCGTTTCTGTCTGTCAGCATGATTGTCCTTGATCAGGTCCTGTCTCAAGGTTCGATCATTCTGATCGCATGCTGTTGGGCGATTGGTTCTTCGCTTCAAATTGCGGGAGGCTCCATCGCTCGCAACGGCGTACTCGAAGATGATGGCGAGTAACTTCCGCTGCAATTGCACTGACGCCATTGGTCTCTTTTTGAGCGGCGCGACAGTGAGAGGCGCACGGACAAGTCGGAGCAAACGAAGCAAGTCATAGAACTGAGTAGTCAACGTATTGCCTGTTGCTCACGACCTCAAACCGTTTGCAGATTGTACAGAACATCCTCGCACGTGCTGCGACCGGTGAGCGCGATCAAAGCGAACTGCGGCGTGCGGCATTAGCAAACGTCAACGAAGGTAGCCGCTATGGCGGCGGCGTGCCGTAGCCAATGTGCGAGAATGACGATGAAACAGCGGTCCGATCGCGACGTAAAACAGTGGTTTTCAAATCCATTCCGGATCGCGAGTATCGAGCGGCTGTTACCGGCGGGCTCGTATGAAGTCATTACCGACGATGAGTTGATGGAAGGGCCCGTCAATGCCGCACTATCGGTGCGTCGCCACCAGGATGATGGTGCCTGCCGCTGAGTCTCGCTGGGATCTTGGCCATGATTGCGGGCCGCAACGTTCCTGAACTCGATCAGGATCAAACCGGCGGCAAGCACGATCGGCGGGAAGACCATGATCTCCTGAGCATGGTAAAGAGGAAACGCCGTTACCTGATTAGATTTGCCGCCGCTTACGATGTAGCGGATGCGGTGGTAGTTCGCTTGGAGGGGTGGGAGCCCGCCTTGGTCAATCGCGCCGGCTCGCCTCCTGGACGTAACTTCCGCTCTACAGCCGACTCCGGACATCTCGCCGCAACGCACTACTGACGTGTGATGTGCCTACAGCCCAAAACCGCGGCTGATCTCGCGCACAAGCCTGAGCGCCGCGTCACTATGTCGGCCATAGAAGAACGCCTGATCGAGCTGTGAAAGAATGGTCAGCCCAAATAGCGCGATAGCAATACCCTTAATCATAGTTGTGGACCGGGGTTGAACAATGCTGCGCAAGTTCAAAACGGCCCCCAGCCGCAGGTTGGGGAGACAGCCGGGGCCGGCATCCCCATTCCGTGTGCCGCAATCGACGGTAATCGGCACGACCCAAGTTTCACACGCACAAGCTAACAAACTATTTCGCGGTCCGGCGCCGGACCGGCGCACGAGCTGTCGTTCAAGCTCCGCGAGATGAACGAAGGTTAAGGCGGCGTACCGGCAGGTTCCACTCCCAAACCAGCCGAGAATGCCTATTTTTCCCGCATGCGTTCATTTGAGTTTTGCCTGCCGACCAAGGGCACAACAGTCCCGGACGGCCCCGATTGGCTTCACCAAGTAAAATACGACGGGTATCGCCTCCGCTTGGAGCGCGACGGCGACCGCGTGCGCCTGATCACGCGCGGGGGCCACAATTGGACCAGCCGCTATCCCTGGATCGTCGAGGGCCGCGCGCAAGATCAGGCAGAAACACTTTGTGCTCGACGGCGAAGCGGTCGTGCTTGGCGTCGATGGCATCTCCGATTTCAATGCCCTTCACTCCCGCAAGCACGATCACGAGGTGCAGTTTTGTGCTTTCGATATTCTGGCCGAAACGGCCTCCGCATGCTCCCCTGTCGATGCGGAAGACGAGCTTGGAGCGCCTGCTGGCGCGGCGTGCCGAAGGTATTGGACCAATATCGGAAGTGACAGAATTAACGTACAATGGATGCCGCGCGTGATGTCAAAGGGGGCGGACAATGACCAATCGACTCTTATTCACTGCGGCTCTGGTTGCATCCACGGCGATCAGCGCGAGCGCCGCATCGGCGCATCATCCAGGCATCGGCGGCATCGGTGGTGCCGGCGGCATTTTCACCATCGGCGCTGGCACCCTCGATCAGGGCCAGTTCGCGTTTTCCGCGTTCGTTGACTATCTCCGGCTAAAGCAACTGAGCAATCCAACTCTGCTCGCCAATATCGGTAACGACGTCCATGGGTGCGCCGCACCGGTATTCTCGAAGGCGTGCAGGAGGATCCGGCCGACGGCGCCTCCGTCCGTGACCGCGGCAACACATCGGGGTTTGGCGATGTGACCGTGCTAGGCCAATATCGCTTTCTGAACAACCGGGTGAGTGGAACGCAGGCGGCGGTGCTGTTCGGCGCCAAGGCCCCGACGGGCGCGACCAACCTGGTCGATCCATTTGGGGAAATCTTCGAGGCCGAGTTTCAGCCCGGATCGGGGTCTTGGGATGGCTTGTTCGGTGTCGCCCTCAGCCAGCAATTGTATCCCGCCTTGAGCTTTCACGCCAACGTACTCGCGATTGCAACCGGGACCGGGACTCAAGACACCAATCTCGGCAACCGGTTTCTCTATAATGGCGCGTTGGCCTACCGACTGTTCGGCGAAACGGCGAGCGAGCCGCATTCCCATGACCCGCGTGCTGCCTATGCACATGCTGGTCACGATCGCTCGCGGATGGTGACCAAGACCCCCATGGTGGCCGCTCCGCACGGTCATGTTGCCCTCGACGCTTTGCTTGAGATCAATGGCGAGTGGCACGACAAGCAGCGCACCTTCGGCATCGCCGATCCAAACTCAGGTGGCAACACGATATTCATTTCGCCGGGTCTGCGCCTGACGGTCGAGAACTGGTCGAGCTACGTGATGGTCGGCATTCCGGTCGTTAACGACTACAACGGAATTCAAGCAACCCCGACATGGCGCGTTTTGGCTGGAGTCTCCGCCGTCTTCGGGCCCTGATCCATATAGACCTAGCCTCCAACTAGCAGGCGTCCGTACTTTCTGTCGATGTGCTTGCTTGCACCTTTTCTGGGAAGGCGCAAAACATGTTACCCGCAGATTACGTTTTGCTTCGTGCCAAAGAGCCGACATCTGCATATTACCGCGCAAAATAATGGCCCCGACGCGTTGCACGTCGGGGCCTTTCAAGATCATCAGGCACGGGTACATCCGCCGGCCTTCCGATCCTTAAGTCGCCGATTACCGCATCCGATCCGGTGCAGAACGTGGCACCGCTGCGGCACCGATATGAACACATTGCGCCCGAAAGTGCTCGGCCTCAACCTCGGCCTTGCGCCAATCTGCGCGCCGCCGGTGCTCAGCCGCCAGCGCCTTGTGCGCCTCAAACTCCGCGATGATCCTATCGATCTCGGCGCCGTTCAGCGTGCGACGAATGCGCAACGCGGCCGCAAGTGCACCGAGAACATCCCTGTGAGGCCGCAACAGATCATCGGCCATGGTCTCGCAGAGACGGACAAACCGCTCGATCGCTTCTGCCGACCGACAAATCATCGACGCGTACTTGATCGTATCACTGATGGAAGGCACAGGTTCGCCGTCAAGCAGCATGCGCTCGGCGACCGAGGCCGCGACAAGTTCGATGCAACGGTTCAACACGTGCAGGTAGACATCGGCGGCAGCATCGCGCGGTTCGCCGTCTTGCGGCATCACATCCCGCAACGTATCGCAAAGCTCCGGCACGTCATCCCGATCATCACGCTTTCCATATGCAACACTGTAGCGCGGCCCCCAAACAAGGCCACCATAGTTGCCGTTCGGATCGGGATCGATGGTCGCTCCGCCGAGAGGCTTCCCGAGCAGCCGGGCGGCGAGAGCATGACCGCTTTCGTGGACGCTGATCCGCACGTCGTCATCCGCCGTGCGCCCGATCGCCGCAAGCAATTGGCCGTACCGCTCGATCTCCACATCGAGGCCGCTGCCGTTGTCGGTCGTGCCTCCGACGCCGGCAGCGGCCTCCGACCCGGCGAGAGCGGTCACAAACTGCGCGTTCCCTTCCTCGGCCGAATTGCGTTCAGACATTACCAAGCACCTTCCTGTGCCGCACGAGCATGCGCGCGTAGATCGCAGCGACGGTGTCATCGCCGGGCTGCGGCATCGCGCGGGCGATCATCTCGGCCACGGCGGCCGGGATGCGGTCTTCGTGTTTGGGGTCGATCAGCCAACCATCGATCCGATGCGTGATGAGGTGGGGCTCCCAGCCCGGCGGTGCGGCTTTCACGGCTGCACCATCAAGACGCGGTCAGGACCGCGATCAACCCGCTGGAAGTTCGCCGCGACCAGCACCGGATCGGGCACAACGGGGGGAGCGGGTTTCGCTGTGAGCTGGAGCTTCGGCGCCGGCTCCTCCGCGCGCGGCAGCGTGGCGGGTGCCCTGCCACAGACGATGGCATCGGCATGCGCGCGCAGCAACGTGCTGACCAGTTCCAGTGCCGATGGCACCTCCGCGCGACAGATTGCCATGAATTTGTCGAGCCCGAGCGCCTCGAAAACCACCGGCACGGCACGAGCCGTATACTCGGAGAGGCGCTCTGCGGTGCTGTTGAATTCCGCGCCGACTTCGGTCAGCTTGCGCACAAGAAGCTCGATCTCGGCGGCGGTCTCGGCACGCACCTTGCGATCCTCCATCTCAGTCTTGGTACGCTCAAGGGCCTCCAACTGCTGATCAACTTCCGTGAGAGCCGCCTTCAAGGTGGTGCTACGGTCCTGTGCGGCGCGCAGTGCGGCTTCCGCCTGGTCAAGGGCGGCGTCATCGCCAGTCAGCGCGGCTTGCCTCGCAGCAGCCGCGTGACGCGTGATCGCCTGCTCGAACTCGACGAGCTGAGCAGAAACGCGCTCGCGGTTTCTGCTGGCTGTGTCGATGTCGCGCTGCACCGTCTTTTCGGGATTGGCTGATTTAAATAGTGCCATTGCTTGGCCCCCAACTCCTGTTTGCCAGGATAAATCTAGGCAAACTTTAGGTGCGTCGCGCGGACTGATTTCCAACCAAATCCAATGGGCACAGCACCGCTGCCGTGAGCTGCTTGGTGCTTCTTATCCCGTTAGCCGTGTTTCCGGTATGCGGCCGAGAGCAGCCCAACGAGGGGACGGCGCGAAGGTCCGAGATGGGACAATAGCGGCCGTTGCGAGATACGCCTTCGGGCAGAAATGCGATAGGCTTGTATCTGCAATGGCGCGGCGCTCCGCGGTAGCCCGCAAGCGCCGTGGAGCGAGCGACCCATCGGTCACATCGGGAGGCTTTGATGCGCGTTGTTGTTTATGGCACCGGAGGCGCCGGCGGATATTTCGGCGCGCAATTGGCGCTGTCTGGTGAACAAGTGGTTTTCGTTGCGCGCGGCGAGCATCTCAAGGCGCTACGTGCCAAAGGACTGCGCCTGGAAACGCCCAAGGGCGACACCGTCATTTGCCCGGTCGAGGCGACGGACAATCCGGCGACGGAAACCAGCGCGGACGTCGTGCTTGTCGGCGTTAAGGCTTGGCAGGTGCCCGACGCGGCCCAGGCCCTTCGGCCCCTCGTCGACGGTGGCACATTCGTAGTGCCGTTGCAAAATGGCGTCGAGGCCGCATCGCAGCTTTCGGCCGTACTGGGCGCGGACCATGTACTTGGGGGCATGTGTGGGACACTGAGCTGGGTCGCGGGCCCGGGTCATATCCGCAGCGCCGGCGGCAACAATTTTATTAAGTTTGGCGAACTCGATAACCACCGCAGCGAGCGCGTTGAAAGATTGCGCGAAGCGTTTGCGAGGGCCGGAGTTCCTGTCGAGGTCCCTCCCAACATCGTCAAGGCGCTGTGGGACAAATTCCTGATGGTGACGTCGTTCGGTGGCGTCGGCGCTATTGCAAGGGCACCGATCGGCGTCACGCGATCTGTTCCGGAAACGCGCCGACTCCTTGAGCAGTGCCTCGAAGAAGTCGTGGCCGTCGCACGCGGGCGAAAAATTGCGATGTCGGTTACGGCAGTCGCCGACACCATGAAGTTCTACGATGGCCTGCCGCCCGGCGGCACTACCTCCCTGCAACGCGATATTGTCGACGGCAAGCCGAGCGAGCTGGAATATTGGAATGGAGCGGTGGTACGTCTCGGCCGCGAGGCACAAGTCCCCACTCCTGCTCACGCGCACATCTATGATTGCCTCTTACCGCAGGAATTGCACGCTCGCGGCAAAATCGCATTCCCGAGCTAGTGCGTCGTGCGCTCGTTTGTCCGAATTGGGTCACGAACCGAAAGGCTCGGACAGAGCATTATTGGTCGGCTTCGCAACCGAAACCTGATCCGCGAAGCCACCGGTCTTTACGTGCCTTCAGGCTGACCAAGTTGACAAGCCACCGCTTGCCCTCCCGACGGGCCTCGATCAGGCCACGCTCCGCCCACTTGCGGGCGGTCTCGTACTTGACGTCCGCGTCATGAGCGGCAGCCTTCAGCGGCAACCATTGTGCGGCCGGCTGTTCGAGCTGAGCGACCCTGGCTTCCAACTGAGCAAGCGTGCGCTGCAGAGCCGTAACGGCAGGGTGGTCATCGCCGTTCGGCGTCTCAGCGACTGCGCGGTGCGGCAGGCTATTCGTCATTCTAACCTCCTGTTACTTGGTAGGACCGTCTAAGCGCGGGATGGTTTGCTCAGCTCATCCAGCAGCTCGTAAACCTCGTCGCGCATGATTTCCTCGACATCCTGCCGCTCGCGCATTTCACAGGATGTTGCGATCTTGCCAGGGATCGACATGAGCCGTTCGCGCAGCACCGCGAACATCGTTTCCACCTCGCGCCGGAGGACCGCGAGGCTGACGTATTCGCGGCGCGCGACAGCGTTTTTAAGTTTGAGGGCGGCCGTCTGCTCCCGGGCAAGCGCGGCGCGCGCCTCTGACAATTTGAGCTTCGCTGCGAGATCGCCATGACCGCCCGTCACGGCTTGCCGATCTTTGATCAAAGCACGCGCGACTTCCCGAACGTCGTGTTCGCCACGCGGCTTTTTGGCTATAACGCCCCTTCTCACGGCATCATGGAAGGTGGTCCGGCTGATGCCGCACCAGCTACAAACTTCCAAAATCGTCGCCATACAAATGTGCACCCTTTAGAAAAACCTAGCTCTAGCCACCCCCAGGGCGGCCGCGCCACCCGCATCGGCCCCCTTGTAGGAAGAACCTTTTAGTCTCTATCCCGCCGGTCGGTCTGACCGGCGGGCGCCGCTACGTGCTGCCTTCGACTGCTAGGCGTTGGGCTTGGCTGCGAGGATCGCCGTTAACGTTTTGATCGCCAGCTCCATCTCATTCGTCCGATCACCGCAGTCCTCTCCGGCGAGCTTCAGGTATTCCCAGTATGCCGAGGCCGTCTCCAGTTCACTTTCCTCGGAGAACCCCTCAACGAGGTCATAAGCAAGAAAGGCGACCTGGTAGATGTCCGAAAGCACGTTCTTGATCTCTCGGAGCTTCGGCCGAGCTTGGAAGGCAGCACGGATCGACCCAGCAGACGAGCGCGCTCGCTTCTGGCCCGCAAGGATCGTCTCCGGCTGCTCGGTGATGCCGGTGGCGCACTGGTCGCCTTGGATTTCATTCATTGTCTAACCTCGTTGATGTTCACGCGTTGGTTTGCCTTCGGACTTAACGTCCGCCGCCACTACGATCAGTGCTCCGTTGTTGGACCTCCTTACTACCGCGTCGGCTTGGTGCCAGAAGGCCCAAAGCAAATGCGGCTATGTGTACCGTTGCGACGATCTCGCCGGCTCGCGAGCGCAGCTCGACGCCGCCGTGACCGATGACTGGCCTGACCCGAAAAACTCCTCTTTTTCTAAAACCTCTCTTTCTCTCCGCCTTTTCCCTTCCTCCTCTCCATTTCTCAATTCTTCCATTTAAGAGGATCAACAATGGTCATTACGGTCACAACAGCTCAAAACACGAATTAACCTAACGACTTCGGTCGGTGACCGTCTCAATGACCGTTTGCGGCTCATTGCCCTTCTCCGGGTCACTGGTCAGTGACCCGGAGCTTCTTGACCACCATCGTTCCGGTCATTCGTGACCCGCTCTGCGTGATGCTCGCGCATTTTGATGACGCTCTCGCGCGTGTCCCACGTTGCCGGGATCAGCGAGTTGACTTCGCGCTGCGGATCGGTCGCCTTGCCGACCTTGCCCTCGAACAGCCGGCTCTCGTAGGCGATCTTGTGATAGGCGAGCCCGGCCT
Source organism: Bradyrhizobium sp. 142 (assembly GCF_023074015.1). Lineage (NCBI taxonomy): Bacteria > Pseudomonadati > Pseudomonadota > Alphaproteobacteria > Hyphomicrobiales > Nitrobacteraceae > Bradyrhizobium > Bradyrhizobium sp. 142. Next base: position 38,501 of record NZ_JADPKQ010000413.1, on the reverse strand, counting down.
TTTTGAGCGCGATGCCGCTGTAGTAGCGGCCGGTGCCGTCACGCATGTCGTCCCTGTGCGTGCAGACGCGCGGGTCGCCGATAGCCCTGAGCGCCTTGCCGATCGCCTCGTTGCTCGGCAGGCGTCGGTCCTCGCCCTTCAGTTCCATCCACCACGCCGAATGCGCCAGACAGAAGTCGGCGGTCTTGAGGCGGGCCATGGGATCGAACTCGACACACTCCTCCAAGAAGCCCGCCACGAGGTTGCTGTCTTGGTGGATGGCTTTGGCGGTCGCGGCGATGCTGTCGGTGCTGGCGATCGAACCGCGCGCCAGCGCCCTCTGAAGCCCGCCAATCGCCCAATTGAGCACGCCCGGCAGCTCGGTGGCGACCACGAACTCGCCGGGCTTGGAGAAGCCGCGCCGGATCGCCTCGGCGGCGGCGCCGATCGGCGCGGCCTCGACGAACGCTCTGGTCACTTCGATCACGATCATGCGGCTGACGATCGCCTTGGTCGCTTCCTTGAATTGCGGCTGGAAGTTGGTGGCCCAGAAGATCGGCGAGCGCACGATCTGCGTCGGCATCGGCCCATTCTTGATGTTGATCATCACCGGTTCCTGCGTGATGATCGATTTGACCGTTGCCGAGAAATGCCACTGGCCGCCGAAGGCTTCATGCAGCACCCACGGAGCCCGGCGCTGGAACGGCATCAGGCCGTGCGTGCCTTCGATGTTGCCGATGCCGGCGCCGATCGGATTGTTGCCGAACAGCCCGGTGACGACATCGAGCACGCCGGACTTGGCGCGGTTCTCGATCCCCCAGAACACGCACGCCTTTGACAGCGCACGCGGCTTCTTGTCGATCAGCGAACAGCCGACCAGCTCCTGCACCACCCCGACCAGGGCGTCACGCTCGTGGTCGGCCCGATCGCCAAACATGTCGGCCAGCATGGTCTGCCACCACGGGCACCTCGCCTCGGGGTCATAATCGACCTCGACGCGCCACGTACAGAAGTGATCCGGCCGCGCCGGCTCCAGCGCGCCCGACTTCGGATCGATCAGCCCGGAGCGCGTCGGGATTTTGCCGTGTTGGTCCCAGGGCAAGTCGCCGTCGCGCCACAGTTCGGGTTGACGCTCGATCCAGTTGCGGGTTTCGTTGATGAGCTTGCTGCCGCTCTTGAAGCTGAAGCCGGCGCAGATGTGCTCGATCCGGACGTTGAGCCATTGGTTCTCGACGCGCCGCTCCCAGACCCCGCCAGAGTAGAACCAAGCGCCGTGCTTGGTGTTGATGAGCGCCTCGCCATTTGCGCGGATATGCGCCAGCACGGCCTTGCCGAGCGTGATGTGCTCCTCGGCCTTCTTGATGATGGCCGGCATCAGCGCGTTGGCGCCGTCCGTCTGCGGCTTGCTGGCGCCGCCGTCGATCACGGTCAGCCGCTCGCGCCGCTCGACGCCGGCGCGCTCAGCGGCCTTGATCTTCTTCTCCTCGGGCGGATGTTTCTTGATCCAGCCCTCGCAGTCACGGCGGATGTTGCGCTCCTCGATGCGCCAGTTCCAGCGCACGCCATAGGAGCCGGCAGCGACCCTGGTCGCTGCCAAGATCACGCGCACCACCTCGTCGATGGGCGTGCCCGCGCGACAGCATCGAGGCCGCGCATTCGATCTGGGTCTGATGGATCGAGTTCTCGCCGCCGCCCATGTAGATCATGGCGTTCAAGCGCGCCTCGACATCGATCGGCGGCTTGATGCCCTGCATCTTTGCGTATTCGGCAAAGAAGTCGAAGTGGGTCTCGGCCACGGTGCGGCCCATCTCGCGGCCCTTGCGCAGCATGACCGGCGACTGCTCGGAGAGCCAGTCCTCCAGCTCTTCGAGGTCATAGCGCCGATCGGGGTGCAGCTCGATAATCTCGACGGGGGTGCTGGCGCCGTCCTTGCTGTTGTGCGAGCCGGGCAGCCGCACCACGCGCGAGACCTCGCACACCGCAAGATCGCCGGCCATGACATCGGCGAGCTGGCGATAGAACGCCTCCAGGCGGTCCCTGTTGTCCTGGGTGTCGACCGGTTCTTTGAAGAAATAATAGACGTGGATGCCGTTGCCGGAGAACACGATCGCGCTCGGCCGATACTTCAGCCGCTTGAGCTGCTTCAGCACCTCGCCGCGCGGGTCGGCGCCGAGTCCGTCGAAACCCTTGAAGTCGATGTCGACATGGCCGGCGTTGGTCTCCTTGCAATTCTCCTTCCTGCGGTGCTCCGTGTTCTCCTTCTGCGTGCTGATACAGAAGAACATGCCGCGGCCAGCCTTGTCCCACTTCTCCATGAAGCTGTTGACGTGGCCTGGATGGCGGCTGACGACGTGGCGCTCGGCGCCCGCGCCGCGCTCGTTGGAGAATGAGCAGGTATAGACCGGCCCCGTGGTGTTGGCGAACAGCGCTTTCAGAAAGTCGACAGGGCTGGCGAGCCGTGGCGCGTCACCATCCAGCCCACTGTTCTCCGCGCGGGGCAGGCGCTGTTCCCACGGCGCGAAGAGGGGCGCGCGGTCGATGATCTCGGTCACGCTGGCAGCGTAATCCTCGTAGTACTTTGTAAACGCATCGAATTGTGTGCTATTAAACATGCGTGGATTTCCCAAAGTTCACATGAAGATGAACCAAGCGCTCACTTGGTGTTCCGGAAATTGAAGGTCCCGCCGCTGACCACGGCGGGCCTTCGCGTTTTTGGATCAGGCCGCGTTCTCGCGTGAGCGCCGCCAATCGATGGCCGCCTCCATGCTGATCGTCACGCGGCGCCCGGCACGCATCACGCGCGGGCCGAGACCGATTTTGCAGAGCTTGAAATACATCGCTTCTGAAATGCGATGAGCCTCGCAAAACTCCTTGATGGTGAAGGCCGCGCGCTCGGATGCGGTGCTCGGTTTGACTGCCATTTCTACTGTCCTCCAGTGTCAGCATCGAGGACCGTAGAGCGTGATGGAGGAGACGTGACGGGGGGTTTTGAACCGTCAGTTCTTCTGACCCTGGCGACGCAATGGGCGCGCCACTGGCTTCCGTTTTTTGGAAGAGCCGCGCCGACGCCGTTTCTTTGCTTTGTCGATAATGCTTCTGATGCCGTGTGGACCGAGCCGCGTTCCGGTTATTGCGGTGAGCGTCAGCTTCAAGAAGCGGATCAATGGACCGATCGGTTCCTGAACCTTGTTCTTTGAGGATCCGAGCCGTCCGTGAAGTTGCTCCTCCCAGATGGACAGCAGCCTGTTTTCCAGCCTCTCGCGATTTCGGTTATTTCTGCCGCCGAAAGGTGTGGACCATTTTTCATATTGCGCGCGCAGCTCGGCGAGCCGGGCCTCGTGCAATTTGAGATCGGGATCAGGTAATCCATCCAAGTCCCTCCCCGTGGGCGACAAGCTCTCCGGTTGCTGTAACTTTACCCTCAGACTGCCGAGGGTTCGCTGTGCAGTGTCGAGAGCCGCTTTGTACTCTACAGATCGCCTCCTTTGCTCTCTCAGGGTCTCGACTTCTGAAAACTCTCGGAAAGCTTCGTCTATTGCACGGCGAACTTCTGGCCAGTTGATCCCGTCGGGCCATTTGCGGCGAACTGCCTGGATGGCCTCCCATGTCTCCTGCGTGAGCTGAGTAAAGAGGTCTGTTTCGGCGTTACGGCTAGTACTTCTGAGCACGGCGAATGCCTCCGTCCGGTTATGGTCGGGGTGATCGCCGGGCTGAGCCCATGCGTGATAAGAGCACTTCGGGGATGCGTCGGAATGACCGGCGCAGGGTCGAAAAGCTATAGGCGCGAGCTAACGAGGATCGGCGCCAGTGCTGGCGCTCACGATCGAGTGAAGACTAGGCCGCTTGTACCAAGCTGAGCGGTTTCTCAAAATCGAGCAACGTCGCCCGCGTCAGCGCTTCACTCGGATCGCCAATGATGTACCGGCTGTAGTTCTTCTCGATCATCGCAACCGACGTGTCATGATGCGCGGCGACCACGCGGGTCGGCACGCCCTTCAGAAGTTGTCGGACGATGGAGCTGTGCCGCAGTGCATAGGGCGTCACGTCTGGGCCAAGCCCGAGATGCTCGACGACCGGACGGAACGTCGTTGCCAAGTTCCACATCTTCTCGAACAGCAAAGCATGCGCCGCCCGGCCGGCAGCCTGCTTACGCAGCGCCTGCGCCAGCCGCGTCGAGATCGGCAACGGCCGATATTCGATCTTGCGGTTCTTGCCTTTACGGCTGGTCGGGATCATCAAGCGCGGCGCGGTCAGATGGTCTTGCAAATCGGCCGGGGTCAGCCGGAAGACCTGACTTTCGCGGGCGCCGGTCTCGGCCAGAACGTCGACCAGAAGACCGAACTCCCGATCTTCATCATATGATCCGCTAACCAGGGCGGTGACCGTTTGATCGGGCAGGATCACGTTGCGAGCGACCTCGGCATCGGGCAACTTCTTCAGACCGTTCCTCCACGCGGCGGCATTGGTGATCCGCTTGTCGCTCCTGGCAGCCAGCGCCAGCGCGGCCTTCAGCGAACGCCCGATGCGATCGGCGGATGAGGGCTTCAGGCCGGCCTTGACCAGGCCGGCGCGCCAGTCGCGCAGCTCCCGCTCGGTCAGCAGTGCGACCGCCTTACTCTTCAAGCCATCGGTCAGATGCAGGCGGAGTTGGGTGGCGTTGTACTTGCGCCCGCCGCGCGTTTCGAGATCGGCTTCGTAGGCGTCAATGGCCTCGCCGACACTGATCGGCTGCTCGCTGTTGCCTTCGCCGGCACGCGCCAAACTCTTGGCATGGTCGAGCGCCTGCCAATAGTTCATGACGGTTTCGCCGTTGGCATCTTCGTGGTCATCGGCGAGGGCGAAGCGCTTGAGCCAGCCGTTGCACTTCACTGACCATGTGCCAACGCTCGCGTTGCGGCGATAAGCGAGAAAGATGCCGGGCGCGATCAGCGCCGTGTAAGGCTTCTTTCTCGTCACGAGCTTCAAGCGTGCAGTACGGTTTTCCAGAAATGCAGAACGTGTCCGGCGGGCCATGGTGTCCCTCAAAATGTCCCCGCGATGGGGGTGCAGGAGTATGGAGCCCACTGTAGCGCAGTAGAGATAAAATCAGCAATCACAATCGCTTAGTGGAGTTGCGTGGAGCCGTATGGAGCGCTATGGAGTGCACTTTCTCCCCTTGTGGGAGAGGGTGGCTTCGATGCGTAGCATCGAAGACGGGTGAGGGGTCTCTCTCAGCGAGTGAGACCCTCACCATTGAATTCGCGGAGACATACCCCCTCATCCGGCGCTTCGCGCCACCTTCTCCCACAAGGGGAGAGGCACAGCGCAAGCGATCAATTGCAGCCGATCCACTCGCCCGACGCATCGTCATTCAAGCGCGCCACTGCATCCGCACGGCGCGTCAGCACGGCGCGCTGGTTGATGTAGCCCTTGTCAGTGATCTCGCCGCCGTCGACGGATGGCGGTTCGGCGAGCAGCAGCGCGCGCGTGGCGTGACCGGAGGAGTTGGTGCTCTGCTGCTTCAGCTTTGCCAGGCCCTGCGCGATCGCGTTCCTGACGTTGTCATGCGTCAGCATGTCGTCCACACCCGCGCCCTCGGGCAGGCCGGCGAGGGCCCGGCAGGCAGCTAGATTCGGGAACACCAGGAAACACACCTCGTCGTCGCCATGGCCGGCCACCACGATGTCCTGCGCAAGCGGAGAAAGGGCCGAAATGCCGGCGACGCGCAGCGTGCCGACATTGACCCAGGTGCCGGAATTGAGCTTGAAATCCTCCGCGACGCGGCCGTCAAAGAACAGGCCGCGCTCGGGCCGCGCGGGGTCAGCGAATTTCACCGCATCGCCGATGAGATAAAAGCCCTCCTCGTCGAACGCCTGCTGCGTCAGTTCCGGCGCTTTCCAATAGCCCGGCGTGACGTTGGGACCACGCACGCGCACCTCCAGCTTGTCGCCGGAGGCGACGAGCTTCAGCTCGGTACCGGGAATCGGCACGCCGATATTGCCGGAGCGTTCTGCGAGGAAGTGGCAGTCGGTTGCGAGCGGCGAGGTCTCGGTCGAGCCCCAGGCCGAGACCATCGGCATCGGCCGCCCGACGGTCTCGACGGAAAGCCGTTCGAGCGCGTCCCACAGATTCTGCGGCAGCGCGGCGCCGGCATAGAAAGCGAACTTCACCTCGCCGAAGAAGCGGCGGCGCAACTCCTCGTCACTGCGCAGCGCCGCGATCAGCATGTCGAAGCCGCGCGGTACGTTGAAATAGACCGTCGGCATCACGCTTTTCAAATTGGCGAGTGATGTCGCAAACAGGCCGGGCGCGGGCTTGCCGCCGTCGATATAGAGCGAGCCGCCGTTGCGCAGCACGAGGTTGAAATTGTGGTTGGCGCCGAAGGTGTGGCTCCATGGCAACCAGTCGAGGATCACGAGATCGCCGTGAGCCTGTTCGAGAAACGTCCAGGTCTGCGCCTTGGCCTGTTGGCTCGAGGTCAGCATGCGCTGGGTGTTGACGACGGCCTTTGGTGTGCCGGTCGAGCCCGAGGTGAACAGGAATTTTGCAATCGTGTCCAGTGTCACCGCGGCGAAGGCTGTTGCGACATCAGGCGTTTCCGGCGTTGCCGCGATGGCGCGGAACGCGAGCGCGTCTGCATCGTCGGCATTGCCGCTGATGATCTGCGCCTGGTGCAGCGGCTTGATTGCGGCGAGCGCCGCGGCGAACGGTTTTGTCGCGGAGACATAGATCGCGCCGGGCTCGAGCAGCGTGATCATGCTCTTGAGCTTATCGAAGTCTTTCGACATCAGCGAATAGGCCGGCGAGATCGCGGCCGAGGGCACGCCGACATGCTGGGCGGCGAGCGCCATCAGCGCGTGGTCGATACTGTTGTCCGAGAGGATCACGAGCGGGCGCTCGATACTGAGGCCCTGCGCCAAAATCCATGACGCCGCCGCACGCGCCTGCCGCAGCGTCTGCGCATAGGTAACGGTGGTCCAGCGCGCTTCGGCATGGCTGCGCTCGGCGAGGAAGACCTTGTCCGGCGTTTGCCGCGCCCAATATTCCAGCCAGTCGCCGATGCAGCGCGCGCTCTCGCGCAAGGGCTCGGACGAGCGCAGCACGATGCTGCCGTCGGCGCGGTGCTCGGCGACGGTCTTGGGCGTTGCGAACAGGCTCGAAGCCTCACCGCGTGGGGCGGCTGTCATGTGTTTCCTCCTCGCCCGGATCCGGGACCGGGCGCAGCCTCGTTCCGGGCTGCTTGGCGATAATGTTGAGCACAGCAATTGTTGTCGTCAACAACAATCTTCCTCTTGCGTCCTCGAGGCGCTACAAGGAAGCGCAGGCAGGAGACATCACGTGACAGCCAGCTTAGCCCGGACGGACACAAGCACTTCGCCGCGCAAACGAGCGGGAAACGGCGCTGCGCTGCGGGATGACGTCGACGAAATCGGCCTCGATGCCCTGGTCGGGCATGCCGGCTACGCCGTGCGGCGTTTCCAGCTGTGGATTTTTCAGGATTTCATCAAGACGCTCAGTGAGGTCGATATCCGGCCGACGCAATATTCGGTGCTGACGGTGATCGGCGCCAACCCGGGCCTCTCCCAGATGGCGGTGGCAAAACGGCTCGGCATCGAGCGCGCGCGCCTCGTGCATCTGCTCGACAGCCTTGAGCAGCGCAGGCTGGTTAAGCGGATCAAGTCGAAGACAGACCGCCGTTCCCACGCCCTGCACCTCACCGCGCAGGGCGATACGGCGCTGGCCAGGTTCAAGCGGCTGGCCGCCGCACATGAGCGGCATGTGGAAGAGAAGATCGGCAAGGCGAACCGCGAGCAGCTGCTCCAGATCCTTGCCTGCTTCACTTGATCGCCCCTGCCCAGAATTTGAGCAAATGCCCGTAACGGGGCGCTGGCACGACCGCCTGCCAGGCACTCGAAATATCCCCCAACCCACTGATCCCCCGATAATATCCGGAGCAGCCGCGCTGCCCGGATTCTGTACACAATGGCACATCGCTTGCTTCAATCCGGGTGAAGACAAGTTGCCGGAGTTTCGTCGCCATGGGGGCTGAGCAGCCTGAAACGATCGCCGCGATTGTGGCCGCGCATCGCGCCGGCACGGTTACGCCCGCGCAGACGGTCGCGCGCAGCTACCAGCGCATCCGCGACCACAACGATCCTGCCGTCTTCATCAGCCTGCGCGACGAGGCGGATGCGATCGCGGAAGCCGAGACACTGGCCGCGCGAAAAGACGCCGCCAGCCTGCCGCTCTACGGCGTGCCGGTCGCGGTGAAGGACAATATCGATGCGCTGGGCTTTGCGACCACGGCGGCCTGTCCTGCGTTCTCCTACGCGCCGGCGCACAACGCGACCGCGGTGGAGCGCCTGCGCGCCGCCGGCGCCATCATCATCGGCAAGACCAATCTGGACCAGTTCGCAACCGGCCTCGTCGGCGTGCGCTCGCCCTACGGCATCCCCCGGAATTCGATCCGCGAGGATTTGATTCCCGGCGGATCGAGCTCGGGATCGGCGACCGCCGTCGGTGCCGGCCTCGTGCCGCTGTCGCTCGGCACGGACACTGCGGGCAGCGGGCGCGTGCCGGCGATGCTCAACAACATCGTCGGGCTGAAGCCGAGCCTCGGCATGATCTCGACCGCCGGGCTCGTGCCGGCCTGCCGCACGCTCGACTGCATCTCGGTGTTCGCGCTGACGGTGGACGATGCCGCGCTCGCGCTGTCCGTGATGGCGGGGCCGGATCAGGCTGATCCGTTCTCGCGCGACCGGCCGCTGGGCGCGATCACGCCATTCCCGGCCAACCTCCGCCTCGGCGTGCCGCGCAACGGGCAGTTGATCTTCTTCGGCGACAAGAAAGCGGAGACGGCCTACGGCGATGCGCTGAAGCGCTGGACCGCACTCGGCGCGACACTGGTCGAATTCGACCTCGAGCCGTTCTACGAAACGGCGCGCCTGCTCTATGAAGGGCCGTGGGTCGCCGAGCGCTATCTTGTTATCCGCAACCTGCTCGCCTCTGCTCCTGATTCGATCCATCCGGTGACGCGCGAGATCACGGCCGCCGGCTCGCGGCTCACGGCGGCCGACACCTTCTCCGCGCTCTACCGCTTGCAGGGTCTGCGCAAGATCGCCGAGCGCGCCTTCGCCAACCTCGACGCGCTGGTGCTGCCGACGGCACCGACTGCGTATACGATCGCGCAGGAGCTGGCCAATCCGATCGAGCTCAACAGCCGGCTCGGCACCTACACCAACTTCGTCAACCTGCTCGATCTCTGCGGCCTCGCGCTGCCGGCTTCGATGCGCGCCGACGGCATTCCGTTCGGCATCACGCTTCTTGCGCCCGCAGGTCGCGACGCGCTGCTCGCGAGCATCGGCCGCGTCTTCCATGCCGACACCAGGCTGACCCTCGGCGCCAAGGGCGTGGCGCAAGCACCGCTCGCGCCGCTTCCCCCAACCAGCGGCGATGAGATTCCGATCGCCGTCGTCGGCGCGCATCTGTCCGGGATGGCGCTGAACGGCGAATTGAAGGCGCTGAACGGACGCCTGGTCGAAGCGACCAGGACCGCGCCGGACTACAACCTCTATGCGCTTCAGACCACCCCGCCCAAGCCCGGCATGCTGCGCGTCGCGGCCGGCAAGGGAGCCTCGATCGAACTCGAGGTCTGGTCGTTGTCGTCGTCAGCCTTCGGCAGGTTCGTGAATGCGATTCCCGCGCCGATGGCGATCGGCACGATCCGGCTTGCCGATGGCCGTGCCGTGAAGGGGTTTCTCGTCGAGCCGGAAGTGCTGGGCGAAGCCCGCGACATCACCGCCTATGGCGGCTGGCGCGCGTATATGGCGGAAGCGGCGACGGCGTAGATCTGCACGCTGCGGGGGCTCGTCACCGCCATCAACCGCAGAACGCGGTCATTGGAAGGATGAAGTCCCCCGTGTTTCAACAATTGCCAGCCGGGATCGGGATAATGGCTCCTGGCTTTCGCCAGGGCCATACACATCACTTCGTCAGTGGGCAGCCGCTTTCCTTGGCGGTGAAGAAGGCCTTGTCGCCGGGGACTGTTGCGAGCAGCTTGTAATAGTCCCATGGCTTCTTCGACTCCGAGGGCTTCTTGACTTCGAACAGATACATGTCATGGACCATGCGGCCGTTCTCTAGCACCTTGCCGCCTTGCGCAAAGTCGTCGTCGACCGGCAGCTCTTTCAGCTTCTTGGCGACGGCATCCGGATCCTTGGTGCCGGCGGCTTTGACCGCCTTGAGATAGGAGAGCGCCGCAGAGTAAGTGCCGGCGTGAATCATGCTCGGCATCCTGCCGGTACGCTTGAAGAAGCGCTCGCCGAGATTGCGCGTCTTGTCGTTGAGATCCCAGTAATAGCCTTCTGTCAGCACCAGACTTTGGGCGGCCTGCAGGCCGAGGCCGTTCACCTCGGCCAGCGTCATCAACAGGCCGGCGAGCTTCTGGCCGCCGGAGACGATGCCGAACTCGGACGCTTGCTTGATCGAGTTGGTGGTGTCGAGGCCAGCATTGGCGAGCCCGACGATCTTGGCCTTGGAGCTCTGTGCCTGCAGCAGGAAGGAGGAGAAGTCCGAGGAGTTCAGCGGCACGCGCACCGAGCCGACCACCTTGCCGCCATTGGCGGTGACGATCTCGCTGGTGTCCTTCTCCAGCGCGTAGCCGAAGGCGTAGTCCGCGGTGAGGAAGAACCAGGTGTCGCCGCCGGCCTTGGTCAGCGCGCCGCCGGTGCCGACCGCAAGCGCGCGGGTGTCATAGGCCCAGTGGAAGCCGTAGGGCTGGCAGGCGTCGCCGGTGAGGCGCGAGGTGGCGGCGCCGACGACGATGTCGATCTTCTTCTTTTCCTTGGAGAGCTCGTGGATCGCGAGCGCGACCGAAGAGGTCGTCAGCTCCGTGATCATGTCGACGTTCTCGACGTCATACCAGCGGCGCGCGATCGAGCTCGCGAGGTCCGGCTTGTTCTGGTGGTCGGCGGTGACGAGCTCGACCTTCTGGCCCAGCACCTCGCCGCCAAAATCCTCGATCGCCATTTTGGCGGCCTCGACCGACCATTTGCCGCCATAATCGGCGTAGACGCCGGACTGATCGTTGAGGATGCCGATCTTGACGCCTTGGGCGGAGGCCGGCGCCGCCAGCAACAAAGCGGAAGTTGCGACAGCGGCCAGAAGGGCTGATTTCATATTTAAGCTCCCAGCAGTTTTCTGTTTTGAAATCGCGCGGATACTAGTGAAGAACCCCGCCCCTGCCCATCCATTGCATGTTGGTCGTTAGTATGAAGACGCGTGCCACAAAACAGCTGTCGTCCCGGACAAGCGCGCCTCAAGCGCGCGTAGATCCGGGACCCATACCCACAGGATTGAGTTTGGGGTTAGCTGGCAGTTGCCAATCGTCGCCAAACCGCCCCCTGGGGATATGGGTCCCGGATCTGCGCTTACGCTTGTCCGGGACGACAGCGAGGATGTGGATGCACGGCGGCCAATTGCGTCCCATCAGGTCACTAGCTCCGGCTTCTTGACGTTTTTCCCCTCCGCCAGATTCCGCACCACCACGTAGAAGATCGGGGTGAACAGAAGGCCGAACAGGGTGACGCCGATCATGCCGAAGAAGACGGCGACGCCGACGGCTTGCCGCATTTCCGAGCCAGAGCCGGACGAGATCACCAGTGGCAGCACGCCGAGGATGAAGGCGAACGACGTCATCAGGATCGGCCGCAGCCGCAAGCGGCAGGCATCGATCACCGCCTCCAATCGCGGCTTGCCTTCGAGCTCGATGTCGCGGGCGAACTCGACGATCAGGATCGCGTTCTTCGCCGCCAGCCCCACCAGCACGACGAAGCCAATCTGCGTGAGGATGTTGACGTCCTGCCCCATGATGCGCACGCCGATGGTCGCAGCCAACAGACACATCGGCACGATCAGGATCACCGCGAACGGCAAGGTCCAGCTGCCATACTGCGCGGCAAGGACAAGATAGACGAACAGCACGCAGATCGGAAACACGTAGAGACCGGCGTTGCCACCGGTGACCTGCTGATAGGACAGATCGGTCCACTCGAAGGTGAAGCCGCTCGGCAAGGTGTCGTCCGCGAGCTTCTTGATGCTGTTGAGCGCAGTGGTGGAGCTTGTGCCCGGCGCCGGCTCGCCCTGCAATTCTGACGCTGCATAAAGATTGTAGCGCGCGACGCGGTCGGGGCCCGAGACGTCCTTGAAGTCGACGACACTGCCAAGCATCACCATGTCGCCGGACGCGTTACGAGTGCGCAGCCGCGCCAGGTCGCTGGGCTCCTTGCGGAACGGCTGGTCGGACTGGGCGGTGACATGATAGGTGCGTCCGAACAGGTTGAAGTCGTTGACATAGGTCGATCCGAAATAGGTCTGGATCGTGTCGTTGATGTTGGCGATGGGAACGCCGAGCTTCTGCGCCTTGGTGCGGTCGATGTCGACGAACAGCTGCGGCGTGTTGGCCGTGAATGGCGAGAACACCGAAGTGAGACTCGGCGACTTGCGGGCGGCGGCGACGAGTTCGTCGGTCGCGGACGCAAGCAGTTCCGGACCTCGGCCTTGCCGGTCCTGGATGCGGATGGTGAAGCCGCCGCCGGTGCCGATGCCGGGCACGGCCGGTGGCGGAATGACGATGATGAAGGCGCCCTGGATCGCGGCGAGACGCTTGCGCAGTTCGGCGGTGATGGCGTTCGCGGATAGTCCTTTCTTCAGGCGCGTCTCGGGCTCGTCGAACACCGGAAACAGCGCCGCCGCATTGCCGGCCTGTGTGCGGGTGGCGCCCGAGAAGCCGGCGAAGGCGGCGACGCGGACGATGCCCGGTGTGTCCAGCGAAATCCGCTCGATCTCACGCACCACCTCGGTGGTGCGCGCCAGCGATGCCGCGCCTGGCAATTGCACCGAGACGATGACGTAGCCGCGGTCCTGCGCCGGGATGAAGCCCTGCGGCGTGGTGCCTATCAGCCAGCCGGCGCTGCCGATCAGCACGACGTAGATCAGGATCATCACCACCGCATGCCGGATCACGAAATTGGCAAGGCCCGCATAACCATGCGCCAGGCGGTCGAACACGCGGTTGAAGACTTCGGTGAAGGCGTCCCAACCGCGCGCCACGACATTCCAGCGCGCCGGCGGCCGCTTCTCTTCGTGCGGCACCAGGATCTGCGAGGCCAGGGCCGGCGACAGCGTCAGCGAGCAGAAGCAGGAGATCGCGGTCGCGACCGCGATGGTGACGGCGAATTGCTGGAAGAATTGCCCGGAAATGCCGCCGAGGAATGCGGTCGGGACGAACACCGCGCACAGCACCAGCGCGATCGAGACCAGCGCGCTGCCGACCTCCTCCATGGTCTTGAGCGCGGCGTCGCGCCGACTCATGTCGTGCTCGAGGTGGCGCTCGACATTCTCGACCACGACGATGGCGTCGTCGACCACGATGCCGACGGCGAGCACGAGGCCGAACAGCGTCAGATTGTTGATGGAGAAACCGAGCGCCGCCATCACCGCGAAGGTGCCGACCAGCGAGACCGGTATGGCGATGATCGGAATGATCGCAGGCCGCCATCCTTGCAGGAACACCAGCACCACGACGACCACCAGCAGCATGGCTTCGTAAATGGTCTTGATCAGCTCGTGGACGGATTGGGCGATGAACTCGGTCGGGTTGTAGCCGATATTGTAATCAAGGCCTTTCGGAAAATTTGCCTTGAGCTTCGTCATCGTGTCGGAGATGTTTTTGGCCGTCGCAAGCGCGTTCGACCCCGGCCGCTGCGTCACCAGCATGGCGACCGCCGATTTGCGCAGCAGGAAGCTGTTGGTGGTGTAGGCAAGCGCGCCGAGCTCTATGCGGGCGACGTCGCGCAAACGCACCGTGCGGCCGTCGGAGCCGGCCTTGATCAAAATATCCTCGAACTGCCTCTGGTCCTTCAGGCGCCCGGTGAAGGTGAGGTTCGGCTGGAAGGCGCGGTCGGCGATCGGAGGCTCGGCGATCTGGCCGCCTGCGATCTGCACGTTCTGCGCACGGATCGCCGCGAGCACTTCGGCCGAGGTCAGGCCGAGATTGGCGATGCGGTCAGGGTCGAGCCACAGCCGCATCGAATAATCGCGCGCGCCGAAAATCTGGATGTCGCCGACGCCGTCGAGCCGCAGCAGCTGGTCGCGGACCTGGAGCAGTGCGTAGTTGGAGATGTAGAGCTGGTCGAAGGTGTCATCGGGCGACAGCATGAACACGACCATCAGGATGTCGGGCGAGTTCTTGCGCGTGGTGACGCCGTTGCGCTGCACTTCCTCGGGCAGACGCGGCTGCGCGATCGCGACGCGGTTCTGCACCAGCACCTGGGCCTTGTCGAGGTCGGTACCGAGCTTGAAGGTGACGGTGATGGTGAGCTGGCCGTTCGAGGTCGCCTGGCTGTAGAGATACAGCATGTCTTCGACGCCGTTGATCTCCTGCTCGATCGGAGCGGCGACTGTATCCGACACGGTCTGCGCGGACGCGCCGGGATATTGCGTGGTCACCACCACCGTCGGCGGCACCACCTGCGGATATTCGGAGACCGGCAGCGTGGTGTAGGCGAGCGCGCCGACGATCAAGAGCACGATCGACAGCACCATCGCCAGGATGGGCTGGTTGATGGAGAGGCGGCCAAGATTCATGGCTTGTCACCAGGCTTGCCACCGGCCGGTGCTTGCGCGGGAGACGGAGCGACCTTGGCGCCTACGCGGGCGCGCTGGATGCCGTTGACGATGATGCGGTCCTCGGCCTTCAACCCTTCGCGGATCACGCGCAGGCCGTCATCGAGCGGTCCGAGCACCACGGGGCGCGCCTCGACGGTGTCGTCCGGCTTGACCACGAACACGATCTTGCGCGACTGGTCGGTCGCGACCGCGACGTCGGGAATCAGCAGCGCCTCGTAGGGCGCGCTGCCGATCAACCGCACGCGGCCGAACTGGCCGGGCAAGATCGACAGATCGGTATTCTTGACGACCGCGCGGCTGCGCAGCGTGCCGGTCGAGACATCGAGGCGGTTGTCGAGGAAGTTGATGGTGCCCTCATGCGAAGGCTTGGTCTCGCCGGCCAGCATTACCTGCACCGGGTTTGCCGTATCTCGCGAGCTCGGGCGCCTGCCTTCGAACCACAGCTTGCTGTACTTGATGAATGTCGCCTCATCCATGTCGAAATAGACGTAGATCGGATCGAGCGTCACGATCGAGGTCAGCAGCGTCGACGTGCCGTTGTCGCTGCCCTGCACGAGATTGCCGGGACTGACGAGATGGCGGCTTACGCGCCCTGTCAGCGGCGCCGTCACGTGCGTGAACTCGATGTTGAGCTTGGCGGCCTTGAGCGCGCCTTCGGCCTGCACCTCTGCAGCGTGCGCGGCCTGCAGGGCCTGGCGGCGCTGGTCGACGACCTGCTCGGAGACGGCGCTGGTCTGCACCAGGTTGAGGCCGCGGTCGAGTTCGCGCTTGGCAAGCTCCACCCTGGCGCGCGCGTCCGAAAGCTGGCCGTCCGCCTGCTCCGCCACGGCCTCGAACGGTCGCGGGTCGATGACGTAAAGCAGATCGCCCTGATGCACGATCGCGCCATCCTGGAATTCGACGGAGTTGACGAAGCCGCCGACGCGGGGGCGCACCTGCACCTCCTCCATCGCCTCGAAGCGGCCGGTGAATTCGTCCCAATCGGTGACGGTGCGTTTGACCGGCTGGGCGACGGTCACCGCCGGCGGCGGCGGAGCTGCGGCCTGGGTGGCCGGCTGTCCACAGCCGGCAAGGGCGAATGCCGCGGCAAGCAGCCCGGCGATTGCGCGAGGTCGAGGCGAAACGAAATCGTGCGTTTTGACAAATTGCTCGCTTCCGTCCGGTCCACTCATCCCAGGTCCTCGCATAAAGCCGCAGAAGCATCAGGGTACTCGCCTACCCGCGGGTCTCACAAGATGGGTTTCAATGATGGACTCTTCAAGACGAGCGTGGGCGCCATCTCTGGTGGGCTACCCTAGCCGGGCGGATGGGTTGACACAGAGATAGACGCCCTCGCACGCGGCGATTAGCGGGCGGGACGCGAATGCACCTATTCGCTGTGCTCATGAATGCGGCAGGTGCTGTGTACTGAGAGATCCCACATCATCGCACTCGAGCCCCATGCAAGGTGCCACCCTCCCCTGGAGGGGGAGGGTCGTATCGCATGCAGCGAAGCGGAATGCGATGCGGGGTGGGGTGACAGTCTCTCCGCGTTGAACACTGTCCGTGTGGAGAGATCACCCCACCCCGCTCGCGCTGCGCGCGATCGACCCTCCCCCTCCAGGGGAGGGTGACGACCAGGCCAGCGTCTTCGCACATGACGGATGACGGCCGCTCGGCTAGACTACGCGTACAAAAAACAGGACGAATTGTTCGGGAGGACAGCCGTGCACCAGGGACGTGTCGTTTACGGCGCGATCGAGGAGGTTGTGTTCGGCCATGCCGCGGCCGGCGCTATCGTCGCACAGATGGATCGGCTGGGGACGCGCCGCGCCTTCCTGATGGTCTCCGGCACGCTCAACCGGCAGACCGATGAAATCGAGAAGATCAGGGAGGCGCTGGGCACGCGCTGCGCCGGGCTGTTCGACGCCATGCCGGCGCACACCCCGCGCGAAGCGGTGATCGCCGCGACCCATGCGGCGCGCGAGGCGGGCGCCGATTTGATCGTCACCGTGGGTGGCGGTTCGATCACCGACGGCGCCAAGGCGGTGCAGCTCTGCCTCGCCAACGGCATCGACGACGTCGATGGCATCGAGCGCATTCGCGTGCACAAGGGCGTCGCGCCGGAGATGACCACGCCGACGGTGCGGCAGATCAGCGTGCCGACCACGATCGCCGGCGGCGAGTTCAGTTCAATCGCGGGCGTCACCGACCTCCGCACGCATGTGAAGCAGATGCTGCGGCATCCGCTCACGGTGCCGCGTGCGACCATCCTCGATCCCGCCATCACCGTGCACACGCCGGAATGGCTGTTTCTCTCGACCGGCATTCGCGCCGTCGACCATTGCGTCGAGGCGATCTGCTCGCGCGAGACCCACCCCTATGCCGACGCGCAATCGGTGAAGGGCCTGGCCATGCTCGCTGATGCCCTGCCGCGGGTGAAGGCCAACCCTGCCGATCTCGACGCTCGGATGGATGCGCAGATCGGCACCTGGCTATCGATGGGCGCGCTTTCAGCCGGTGTGCCGATGGGCGCAAGCCACGGCATCGGCTACGTGCTCGGCGCCGCCTTCGACGTGCCGCACGGCTACACCTCCTGCGTCATGCTCCCGGCGGTGATGCGCTGGAATGCGCGCGACAATGCCGAACGGCAGATCATCGTCGCCGCCGCGATGGGCTTTCCCGGCCGGGATGCCGCCGACGTGCTAGACGCCTTCATCCGCTCGCTCGGCATGCCGCGCAGCCTCGCCGAAGTGCGCGTCTCGCCCGCGCACTTCAATGCCATTGCCGAGCAGGCGATGCGCACGCCCTGGGTGCCGCGCAATCCGCGCAGGATCGATGGGCCGGCCGAGCTGCGCGAAATCCTGCTTCTCGCCGCATAATCCAAGCCGGAGGACTGATGTACACTGGTCACCACGCCCGCCTGCGTCCGCTGCAGCCCGCCTTCATCATGGCTGCGAGCGGCGAGGCCGTCACCTATCGCGAGCTCGATGCGCGCAGCAACCGGCTGGCGCAGCTGTTCCGCAAACAGGGCATGAAGCGGCTCGATCATTATTCGATCTTCATGGAGAACAATTCTCGCTATCTCGAAGCCTGCGGCGCCGGCGAGCGATCCGGCCTGTACTACACCTGCGTCAATTCCTTCCTGACCGCGAGCGAGCTTGCCTATCTGCTCGTCAACAGCCAGTCGAAGATCCTGATCACGTCGGTGACGAAGCTCGACATCGCACGCGAGGCGATCAAGGTCTGTCCCGACGTCAGGCTCTGCATCGTGGCCGACGGTCCGGGCGAGAGCGATCGCATCGTCGGTCTTGCCGAGGTGACCGCCGGTCTGCCAAAGACACCGATCGCGGACGAATGGCTCGGCACCGCGATGCTGTATTCGTCGGGCACGACGGGACGGCCGAAGGGCATCCTGCGGCCGCTGCCGGAGGAGCCACCGAAGCACAATCTGCCGCTGTTCGATTTCCTGGCAAAACTTTGGCACTACCGCGAGGGCATGATCTATTTGTCGCCGGCGCCGCTCTATCACTCGGCGCCGCAGGCTGCCGTGAACCTGACGATCCGCATGGGCGGCACCGTGATCATCATGGAGAATTTCGATCCCGAGCGGTATCTCCAGCTCGTGGAAAAATGGGGCGTCACCCACACCCAGCTGGTGCCGACGATGTTCTCGCGGATGCTGAAGCTGCCGGAGGAGCTGCGCACACGCTACGACCTGTCCTCGCTCGAGATCGCAATCCATGCCGCCGCGCCCTGCCCTGCCCTGGTCAAGGACGACATGATCAAATGGTGGGGGCCGATCATCCACGAATATTACGGCGCGACCGAAGGCCTCGGCTTCACCGCCTGCAACAGCGAAGAATGGCTCGCCCATCGCGGCACCGTCGGCAAGGTGCTGCTCGGCGACCTCCATATTCTCGACGAGACTATGAAGGCGTGCCCGACCGGCACGCCAGGTCAGGTGTGGTTCAAGACGGCATCGCCGTTCGAATATTTCAACGATCCGGAGAAGACCAAGGAGGCGCGCTCGGCCGACGGCAGCATGAGCACCGTCGGTGATGTCGGCTATGTCGACGAGGACCGCTTCCTCTACCTCACCGACCGCGCGACCTTCATGATCATCTCCGGCGGCGTCAACATCTATCCGCAGGAATGCGAGAACCTGCTGATCACGCATCCGAAGGTCGCAGATGCCGCCGTGTTCGGCGTGCCCAATCCCGATCTCGGCGAAGAGGTGAAGGCGGTGGTGCAGCCGATGCCGGGCGTGGTGCCCGGGCCGGCACTGGCCGAGGAACTGATCGCCTTTTGCGGGGCGTCGCTGTCGCGCCAGAAGGTGCCGCGCTCGGTCGATTTCGAGAAGGAGTTACCGCGGCTGCCGACGGGCAAGCTCTACAAGCGGCTGCTGCGGGATCGGTATTGGGGAAACAAGTCGTCCCGGATCGTGTGAGTGGCGACAGTCGGGACTTAAACCGACACCGCGTAGATCTCGTATTCCCCGCGCACCAGTTCGATGTGCGCGCGCATGGCGGCGGCGGCGCCCTGCTTGTCGCCGCGCATGATGGCGACGACGACGCGGTCGTGCTCGGCCTGCGATTTGGCCAGGCGTCCGAGATTGCGGAACTGAGCGCGGCGGAACGGCTGCACGCGCACGCGCGTGGCGAGCGTGATCTCGGCGATATAGCTGTTCTGCGATCCTGCATAGATCGCGTTGTGGAAACGCTCGTTGACCTCGTGAAAGCGATCGGGATTGCCGGCGTAGCTCAACACCCGCAGCTCCTCGTGGACGGCCTCGAGGCCGTGACGCTCGGCGGCGGACATGCGCTCGGCGGCAAGGCCAGCGCACAGCGCCTCGAGCTCGGCCATTGCCTCGAACATGCTCGTCAGCCGCTCGACCGAAGGCTGCGCCACCACCGCGCCGCGATGGGCGCGCGATTCGACGAGGCCGCTCGCCACCAGCTGGCGCAGCGCCTCGCGCACCGGCGTACGCGAGACGTTGAAGCGCCGTGCAATGTCGGTTTCGTCAAGCGGCGCGCCGGGAGCAAGGGCGCCGCGCACGATCTCGTCGGCGAGCTGAAGACGCAGCTCCTCGGCACGCGTGACCTTCTGCACCGATGGCGAGGGACGGTCGACGCGTGGCACCACCGGCTCGGCCGGTACTATGCCCCGCGGGAAATCGTCAAGCGTCATACGATCAGGTCTCTTTCGGCTCGTCGATGATGCTGACATGGGCCGCGACGACGCGCCAGCCTTCCGGGAAGCGGACCCAGGTCTGCATCTGGCGGCCGACCCTGCCCGGCATGGTGTCGCGATAGAACAGGGTCGAGGCCACGGCGGTGTCGCGGCCATAGCTGGTGATGACAGTCTTGGCCGTGCGGCGATTGAGGCCGACCGGTGAGCGACCGGCCCGAAAACCCGAGATCGCCTCATAGCCGTAGAGGTTCTCGCCGATGCCGTACCGCAGCGTGCGGGGATCGTTGCGAAAGAGCTCGCCGAGCACGGCGACGTCGTTATTGATCAGCGCCTGCTCGTAGCGATCGAAGGCGGCTTTGACTTCCGCGAGCACATCGGGAAGATCGATGTCCATCTCAAAATCCTCGTGGGCTTGGCGCAGCTACCACGCCCATCCGTTCTAATGCGTATGCGACGCGCAGCGCGATGTCCTCGCGCCAGGGCGCCGTGATGATCTGCACGCCGATCGGCAGCGGTTCGAGCGGCACCGGCACTGCGACCACAGGCAAGCCGATGAACGAGATCGGCTGGGTGTGGATGCCGATATTGGCGCGCACCGGCAACTCGACGCCATCGAGCTTGAACGTGACTTGTCCCAGCTTCGGCGCTGTGCAGGGCGTTGCCGGCGCAAGCAGCACGTCGACCGATTTGAAGATGTCGGCAATCTGCGCTCGGTACCAGCGGCGGAATTTTTGCGCGCGATCAACCATCGGCGCCGGCACCATGGCGCCGGCGATCAGCCGGTCGCGCACCGCAGGATCGAAATCGTTCGGGCGCTTGCGCAGCCGATCGAGATGCAGCGAGGCGCCTTCGGTTGTGGTGATGACGTAAGCCGCCGCGCGGGCGCGCGAGGCTTCGGGGACGTCGACCACTTGCGTGGCGCCGAGCGCCTTGGCAACGCGGCTGACGGCCTCGACGGCCTCGGGAAACAAATTGTTCTGGAAGTGTCCGCCGGCGATCGCAATGCGCAGGTCCGAAACCGGATTGGCGAGCAGCGGCACCGTCGGCTCCAGACCGCGTGTGGTGGTGCAGGCAGCATCGTCGGCATCCGGGCCCTGCATCGCATCATAGGCGAGCGCGAGATCGGTGACGGAGCGCGCGAACGGGCCGAGATGATCGAGGCTCGCGACGAACGGGAACGAGCGGGCTCGCGACAGCCGGCCGTAGGTCGGCTTCAGGCCAAAAATGCCGCAGAACGAGGACGGCACGCGGATCGAACCATTGGTGTCCGATCCGAGCGCGATCGGCACCAGCGCGCCGCCGACGGCGCTGCCCGAGCCGCCGGAGGAGCCGCCGCTCATCCGCGTCGTGTCATGCGGATTGCGCGAGGGACCGTCATGGACGTTCTCACCGGTGAAGTCGTAGGCGTATTCGCCCATGTTGAGCGCACCGACGAGAACTGCGCCGGCGGCTTGCATGCGCTCAATCAGCGTGGCGTCGCGCTTGGCCGGCGCGAGATCGCGGTTGATCTTCGAGCCGGCGCGCGTGGTGAGGCCCGCAACGTCGAACAGATTCTTCACCGCGAAGGGTACACCGGCAAGCGGGCCGACCGTCTTGCCAGCGGCGATGTCGGCATCGATCGCGCGCGCCCTGGCGCGGGCGCGATCCGCGGTGACATCGGTGAAGGAATTGAGGGTGGTGTCGTGCTGCTTGATGCGGGCGAGCGCGGCTTCGGTGGCATCGAGCGCGGACAATCGGCCGCCGGCCACTGCCTTGGCGATCTCTGCGGCCGTCAAATCTGGCTTGGTGGTCATGGCAGCGTCAGGCTGTGAACACGGGCGCCGGCTCGGTCTCATCCGGCAGCGCGAAGTCATCGACGAGGCGGGCGAGGCGCAGCGAGACCTCGAGATTGGCGCGAATGGCCGGCCTCCAGGCCTCCTCGATCGGCAGCGCCAGCGCTTTCGCGACGGCGTCGATATAGTCGTCCAGCGGTTCGGCCATCACGCTCCCAAACAGGCTCTCAGTGCGCCGGCAACGGCGGATGCGGGATCGCCGTCAGCAGCTCCTTGGTGTAGTCGTCCTGCGGATCGCTGAGGACCTTCTCGGAAGATCCCTCTTCGACGATTCGACCCGCTCGCATCACAATGACACGATCGCACAACAAGCGCACTACATTCAAATCATGCGAGACGAACAGATAGCTCATACCTAGCCGCGCCTTGAGGTCCTGGAGCAGATTGAGGATCACGGCCTGGACCGAGACGTCGAGCGCCGCCGTCGGCTCGTCCAGGATGACGAGCTTGGGATGCAGGGCAATGGCACGGGCGATGCCGACGCGGGCCTTCTGGCCGCCGGACAATTGGTGCGGAAACCGGTCCAGCAGGTTGAGCGGCAGCCCGACCATGGTCGCGAGCTCCTCGCAACGCGCCCGTAGCGCATCGCGTCCCCTGATATCGCCGAGCTGCATGATCGGGTCGGCGATGGCGCGCGCGGCGGTGAAGCGCGGGTTGAGGCTGTCGGTCGGATCCTGGAACACCATCTGGATGCGGCTGCGCTGCGGCAGCCGGGCGAAGGCCGCAGGCAGGATGCCGCCGATCTCCTCGCCGTCGAACTGGATGAGGCCGGAGCTCTGGTCGAGCAGCCGCATCACCATCATCGACGTCGTCGATTTGCCGCAGCCGGATTCGCCGACCAGGCCGACGCTCTCGCCATGACCGACGGAGAAGCTGATGCCGTCAACGGCGCGGAACATATCCGGCTCGACCGGCGGCTTGCGGCCGAACAGCTTGCCGAGCGTCGCAGTCGCGCCCTGGCGGGGATATTCCTTGATCAGCTTTTCGATGAGGAGGAGGGGTTTCTCGTCCGTCTTCTTCACCTCGTCACCCCCGGGCTTGACCCGGGGGTCCATCGATTGAGACGAGTCTTGCGAAGAATGATGGATGGCCGGGTCAGGCCCGGCCATGACAGCTGCGGATAGCGGCGCGCTCTCTTCCTCCGGCAACAGATCGCGCAGCGACACACCGAGCCGCGGCGTGGCGCGCATCAGCTTCTTTGTATACGGGTGCTGCGGATTGGCGAAGATGTCGGCGGCTTTCGCGGTCTCGACCACCCGGCCCTTCTCCATCACCACCACGCGGTCGCAATAGGCGGCGGCAAGGCCGAGATCATGGGTGATCAGGATAGTCGACATCGCCTTGCGCTTGGTCAGCTCGACGATCAGGTCCATCACCGCCTTCTGGGTGGTGACGTCGAGGCCGGTGGTCGGCTCGTCCGCGATCAGCAGCTGCGGATTGCAGGCGAGCGCGAGCGCGATGACGACGCGCTGGCACATTCCGCCGGAGAGCTCGAACGGATAGGCGTGGTAGCGCTCGCGCGGGCGTGCGATCTTGACCTGCTCCAGCGCCTCGATCGCCTTTTCTCCGTGGTCCGAAACCATGGCCTGCTGCACATGGGTGCGCAAGACGTCCTCGATCTGGTCACCGACCTTGCGGATCGGATTGAGCGCGGCGCGCGGGTTCTGGAAGATCATCGAGACTTCGCGGCCGCGCAAATCGCGCATCTGGTCTTCGCTCGCGGCCTTGACGTCGATGCCGGAGAACATCACCGAGCCCTCGGCGATCCGCCCGGCACGGTCGAGGATCCGCATCACCGCGTAAGATGTCACCGACTTGCCCGAGCCGGACTCCCCGACGATGGCAAGCGTCTCGCCCTTGGCGACGGTGATATTGACGTGCTGCACCGCCTTGACGATGCCGCGGCGGGTGGTGAATTCGACGGTGAGGTCCTGGACGTCGAGTAGAGGCGGCGCGGTCATGAATGCCCCCTGGCCGCGGCGCCAGTAAAAAACCGCGAAAACAACCCCATGCACAGTAGAAAGGGGTTGGATTCATTAGAGAATTTTGGGCGAGAATTTGTGCGTGAGGCGGGCACGCCTCCCTCATTCCCTCCACCCTTGTGGGGTCCGAGGCGAGCGAAGCTCGCTCTCGAGGGCAGGGAGGGGGGTACCCCACGGGGATTCTCTCCTGCTGCGAGCACCGCAGCATCCGCACCATCGAAACCGTTTGCTGGGCTACCCTCCTCCCCAACCCTCCCCCACAAGGGGGGAGGGAGCGCAGCAGCAAGCTTTGGAACAGCCATGAAACCAACCATCACGTCCTCCGCTGCGGGTCGACGATGTCGCGCAGGCCGTCGCCGAGGAGGTTGAAGCAGAACACGGCGATCATCAGCGCCAGGCCGGGGAACAATGCGATCCACCATTCACCTGACACCATGAAGCCGGCGCCCTCGGCGACCATGATTCCCCATTCCGCGGTCGGTGGGCGGACACCGAGGCCGATGAAGGAGAGGCCGGCGGCATTGAGGATGGCGTAGCCCATGGTCAGCGACATCTGCACGATCATGATCGGCATGATGTTCGGCAAAATATGCACCAGCAGGATACGAAACTCGCCGTTGCCGGACAGCCGCGCCGCCTGAACGAAGCCGGCATTGCGGCGAACATTGGCTTCGGCGCGCGCGACGCGGGCATAGAGCGGAAAGTTGACGATGGCTGTCGCCAGGATGATATTCTGCACGGTGTTGCCGAGCGCGGCGACGATTCCCATCGCCAGGACGAACAGCGGGAATGCCATGATGGTGTCGGCGATGCGGCCGACGATGCGGTCGGTCCAGCCGCCGAAATAGCCCGCGGCGATGCCGGCGAGCCCGCCCATCAGGAACACCAGCACGACGGAGGCGACCGCGATGAACGTGTCGAGCCGCGTCGCCACGACGACGCGGCTGAAGATGTCGCGGCCGAGCTGATCAGTGCCGAACCAGTGCGCGGCCGAGGGCGGCTTCAGCGACGCCGCGGTGTCGGACGCCAGCGGATCATACGGCACCACATAGGGGCCGAAGATCGCGGCAATGAGGATCACGATCAGGAGCGCGAAGGCAAAGCCCGTGACCTTGTTCTCGCCGAGAACATAGCGGGTCTGTTCGAGGAGCGCGACCAGTCCCGAGGTGCGCGCGGGACCGACGGGTTCAACAGCAGGCGCAACGGTGCTCATGGTTTAACCCTCAAGCCTGACGCGTGGATCGATCACGCCATAGAGAATGTCGATCACAAGATTCAAGAGCACGTACATCACCGCCATGGTCAGCACGAAGCCCTGCACCGGCGCGAAGTCCGACGAGATCAGCGCTTCCACCGCATAGGAGCCGATGCCGGGCCAGGCGAACACTTTTTCGACCAGCACGTTGGCCCCGAGCAGGAACGAGAACACCATGCTGAGCGTGGTGATGACGGGAAGCATCGCGTTGCGGAAGGCGTAGGTGACGATGACGGTCGCGGGCGACAGGCCGCTGGCACGCGCGGTGCGCACGAACTCCGACGACAGCACCGCCAGCATCGAGGCGCGGGTCATGCGCGCGATCGGCGCCAGCGAGAAGATTGCAAGCGTCGTTGCCGGCAGGATGAGCTGGCTGGCCGCCGAACGGAACGCCTCGAAGTCGCGCGCGATCAGGGTGTCGATCAAATAGAAGCCGGTCACGGTCGGCGGCGCGCTGTAGAACACATCGAGCCGACCGAGCGGCGCGGGCGACCAGCCGAGCCGGAAATAGAAGACGTAGACCAGCACCAGGCCGGTGAAGAACACTGGCAGCGATACGCCGGCCGTCGTCGTCACCCGGCAGAGATGGTCGACCCATGATCCCGGCCGCGTCGCCGCCAGTACGCCGAGGGGAATGGCGATCACGACCGAGACGATCAGGCCGAGCAGTGTCAGCTCGGCCGAAGCCGGCAGGCGACTGCGGATCTCGGCTGCGACCGGCTGTCCGGTGGTGAGCGAGTTGCCGAAATCCCCATGGGCGAGATCCTTGGTGTAGCGGAAGAACTGCTCGATCAGCGGCCTGTCGAGGCCGAGCTTCTTGCGGATCTGCTCGACGGCTTCCTTCGTTGCGGCGGGACCTGCGAAATACGCAGCGGGATCGCCGGGCAGAGCTCGCGTGAGCAGGAAGGTGACGATGACGACACCGATCAGCGAGGGAATCGCGAACATCAGGCGCTTGCCGATCATGGTCAGCATGGCGACCTCCTGGTGTGGAAATGAGATCGAGCCGCGCGTACCGCTGCGCCCCCTCTCCCCTTGTGGGAGAGGGTTGGGGTGAGGGGTAGCCCCAAGCTAGGTCGGAGTTCGTGGCTACCCCTCACCCTGCCCCTCTCCCACAAGGGGAGAGGGAATGAGAGAGTGCTGCCCACCTCACTTGTCGGAGACATACAGAGAGACGCGGCCGTGTCGCGCGCCATGACCCCCTCACCCCTTCGCCATCGCGCGATAATCGAGGCGGCGGTGGAACCAGTATTGGTAGCCGCTGATGTTCTTCTGCATCGCGACGTTGACGAAGGGCTGGTACAGCGGGATGCGCGGAACGTCGGCGTAGGCGAGATCGACGAAGCCCTTGACGTCGGTGTCGTAGGTCGCGGTGTCGCCGGTCGCGGCGGCAACGCGAGCGCCGTCGATCAGCTTGTCCATCTCCGCCGACTTGTAGCTCATGGTGTTGAAGACGGAATTGTTGCCGTGATAGCACCAGTAGAAGAAGTACTCGGGATAATCGAGCCAACCCGAGAACACGTTGGTGAAGAGCGGCATTTCCTTCTTGTTCAATTCGGTGCGCCAGTTGGCGCCGGGCACCTTGTTGATGGTGGTCTTGATGCCGAGCTGCGCGAGCGATTCCTGCACCAGGACGCACAGCGGCTCGTTGACGCCGGCGAAGTTGAGGTCGAACGAGATCGTGGTCTCGAAGCCGTTGGCGTAGCCGGCTTCAGTCAGCAGTGCCTTCGCCTTCTCCATGTCGGTGTTGTATTTGTGCTGCTGCGGCCAGGCGACTTCAGTCGCCTTGTCCTTTGCCGCGCCGAACATGGGATTGCCGAGGCCGAACAGCACGGCATCCATGATCTTCTGGTACGGCAGCGCATAGGCGATGGCCTGCCGCACTTTCACATTGTCGAACGGCGGCTTGGTGACGTTCATGCCGATATACTGGATGCCGTTGGAGAACGGCAGCGACACCACGTTGAGCTTGCCGCTGGCCTTCATCTCCTGGAAATCCTTGAACGGCAATTCGTAGGAGATGTCGGCGTCGCCGCGCTCCAAGAGCGCGCGGCGGTTACCCGCTTGCGGCACCATGCGCCAGATCACGCGCTTGATCTTCGGCAA
The DNA here is from genome assembly GCF_023074015.1 of Bradyrhizobium sp. 142. Taxonomy (NCBI): domain Bacteria; kingdom Pseudomonadati; phylum Pseudomonadota; class Alphaproteobacteria; order Hyphomicrobiales; family Nitrobacteraceae; genus Bradyrhizobium; species Bradyrhizobium sp. 142. The sequence continues at coordinate 11,508 of NZ_JADPKQ010000413.1, read as the reverse complement.
GGGTCCGCCGACCCAGTCCTCGTTGCGCTCCATGATCACTTCGGTGCCGGCAGTCCACTTCGTCACCTTGTAGGCGCCGGAGCCCGCAGTCTGCTGCTTGGTGAATTCGAGGCCCCAGGGATCTTTTTCGCTGGCGTTCTTCTTCACCAGCTCGGAGTTGACGATGCAGGGCACGATCACCGCAAGATCGGGAATCGTCAGCTTGTCCTTCTTCAGGAAATCGACCCGCACGGTGTAATCGTCGATCACGACGAACTGCTCCGGCTTGGTCAGCGAGCCCGCGCTCATCTGGAAGGTCGGGAAGCCGCCGACGCTGACGGCACGATCGAGCGACCACTTGACGTCCTTGGCCGTTACCGGCGTGCCGTCGTGGAATTTGGCGTTCTTCTTCAGCTTGAAGGTGACCGACATGTCGTCGATCTTGATGTCCTCGGCGAGTTCGCCCTTGAACTTGTCGCGGTCGTAATAGGGCACGCCGCCGGGCCCGCTCTTCATCTCGTGGCTGAGCAGCCGATCGTAGCAATTCCAGGACACTTCATAGCCGGGCACGTTGGTGCCGACGCCGTGGATGTCGAGATTATTGGGCCCACCTTCGGAGACGATCAGCAGCGTCTCCGAGCGCGCATCGGCCTGGGCCGACGAGATCACCGAAGGCATGGCCGGAAGCGCCGCGCCAGCGGCCAATCCGGTGGCGGACTTGAGGAAATCGCGGCGTTTCATGAAAATGCTCCAACACAAAGTTTTCTGGTTGGAACTGGATTCGCAAGGTTCGTGCCAAGGATGGAAAGAGACGTATTCTGACTTAACGCGCTGAAGGCACGGATGAAATTTTCAAATGCGGCCTGCCAAGAGCAAACGGCCCCTCGCCAAAGTTGCATACAAAGACGCATGATTGCCTATTTGTTGGGCCCTCCGAAGTCGGAGCCCGCTTAATAAGCGCTGCCTGTCATTCCGGGGCGATGCACAGCATCGAGCCCGGAATCCATCGGGCCGCAAAACGCGAGGGGCAAATGGATTCCGGGCTCGCCGCTCCGCGGCGCCCCGGAATGACGGAGAGGGAGGCGCTCACCCCGGCCAGATCAGATCCTGGAGCTCGACGAGATCGTTCGCCTTATCCTGCCATCCCTCGATGCAGATGTGGCTGTTGAGATCGCTGGCGCGATGCAGCAGCATCAGGGCCATCAGGCGTCGCTTGAGCGCATAGTCCGGCTGCGCATAACCAAAACCTTCGAGCATGCTGCGCACGCGGCCGGGCCGGCACGCCGCCATGAAGGCGCTGGGGCCTAGCAAATCGTAGTCGCGCCATCCCGTCAGCACGTCGCCGAAATCGAACAGGCCGGCGAGCGACCATTCGCCGTCGCGGCAGGCGAGCAGAAAATTCTCTGGAATGTACTCGCCGATCAGGATCACCGGCGGCGCGTCTATCGGGATGAGATCAGTTGCGTCGCGCAGGAGATCGTCGAGGCCGGCGAGGAATTTTGGCGCAAGGCCGAGACGCTCGTGCCTGCTGCGGCAACCCTGCATCTGCCTGCGCATGAACGCATCCCAGCGCGGCTCGATTTGCGCGAGCGGTCCGAGCGGCGCGCGCTGCACGGCTGCGATGGTCTCGCCGAGCTGGCGCATCACGCGTTCCTTCTGCGCTTCCGGCAGCGAGGGCCAGACCTCCGAGCCGAGCGTGCCGGCAAGACGCGTGATGATCAGATAGGGCCAGCCGTCGCGCATCCCTTCCGCGACGATTCCCGGAATCGGCAGATGAAGGCGGCCTGCAAGCTGCGTCAGCGAGCCGCGCTCGGAGACGAACTGCGCAAGGAGCAGCGGTGGGAAGATTTTCAGGATCAGCTTCTCGCCAAATCCGACGACGAGATTGGCGCCGGTCGCGAACACATGCGGCGAGCTGACGTCGAGCCCGTGGCTGCGCGCGATGTCGATCGCGACCGGCAGCCATCGCGGTGGGTCGAAGCGAAAGGCGCGAAAGCTTTCTGCGTCGGCGAAGTGAGGTAGTGTCATCGACATCGCGACCTTGATGCATTTCATAAGCAGTTTTCGGTGCGGCCCATCCTTCGAGACGCCCGCTTTTGGTGGGCTCCTCAGGATGAGGGCGGAGTGCGCGGCAGCCATTTCGACGGGCCCCGATGCCCGCTTAGCCTCGTCCTGACCCCTTGCCGCTTAGCCTCATCCGGAGGAGCCGCGCAGCGGCGTCTCGAAGGATGGCCGCGAGCTCCTGTACCTCAGGACGGGAGGCCTCAACCCTCTCCGTCCCGCCAGCCGATCTCGTCCTTCAAAAACTGATAGCCCAGCACCTCGAAGCCAGCGCGCTCCTTGTTGTCTTTGCCGTAGCCGTGGCCGCCCGCCGCCGGCTCGTAGAAATAAGCCTCACAGCCCATCGCCTGGAGCTTTGCGGCCATCTTGCGCGCGTGACCGGGATGGACGCGGTCGTCGCGTCGCGTGGTGGCGATCAGGATCGGCGGATAGGACTGGCCGGGCTTTGCGTTGTGATAGGCGGAGTAGGTCTTCAGCCACTCCCATTCTTCGGCCTTGTCGGGATCGCCATATTCGGCGATCCAGCTCGCGCCCGCGAGCAGCTTGGTGTAGCGGCGCATGTCGATCAGCGGGATGGTGCAGAACAGCGCGCCGAAACGCTCCGGATAGCGCACCAGCATGTTGGTGATCAGAATGCCGCCGTTCGATCCGCCCTGCGCGGCGATCCGCTTCGCTTTCGTGACGCCGCGGCGGACGAGATCGGCGGCCACGGCCGCGAAATCGTCATGCGACAGCTTCTTGCCGGCGAGCCGGCCGGCATCATGCCAGCGCGTGCCGAACTCGCCGCCGCCGCGCAAATTCGCCTGCACGACGGTGCCGCCGCGCTCCAGCCACAGCTTGCCGAGCGAGGCATTGTAGTACGGCTTCACCGCGAGCCCGAAGCCGCCATAGGCGGTCATATAGACCGGCGCATTGCCGGTCTCGCCGGCAGGGCCGGTCTGCACATAGGGAATGCGCTCTCCGTCGATCGAGATCGCCTCATGCTGTGTGACGACGAGGCCGTCGGCGGTGAACGTCTTCGGCGCCTGCTTCAGCACGGTCGGGCCTGTCACGCCGCGCTCGATCAACAGCAGCGACGGCGGCGCGAGCGGGTCCTGCACATTGGCGAGCAAATCGCCGTTGCTCTCGGACGGATGACGATCGAGCGGCCAGATGTCGACGACGCCGATGCCGGGAAGGCCGCCGAGCGTCTCGCGGCTCCAGCCGGTGGCGGACGGCGTGCAGATCTCGAATCGCGGCCTGAGCTCGTCGAGGATCGAGAGCACCAGTTTGCCCGCGGTCCAGAAGAAGCCTTGTAAGGCGCGCCGCGGGCCGGGCTCGAACAGCAGCGTGAAGTCGCGGCTGCCGGCCATGAACGCCGGGAGCGAAATGCCGAGCACGGCGTCAGCGGCATAGGTTCGTCCTTCGCTCGACCAGGCCTCGCGCAGCTTGATCGCAAACCAGTCGCTATGCGCCTGTAGCCAGATTCCGGTCGGCAGGTCGAGCTTTTTCGTGGTGCCGGCTTCGTCGCGCAGCCAGATGGCGTAGTTGAAGAAGTCGATCTGGTCGGTGATCCAGGTGCGCGGCCGAGCTCCGGTGTCGTCGGCGCTGCCATAGACCATCATATGATCGGCCGTGGTCTCGAAGATCACTTGCGCCTGATCGACAGGCTGGCCGCGCCGCCACAACCGAACGGTCCTTGAATATCCAGAGCTCGTTGTCATGCCCTCGCCATAAGCGCTAGACAGCAGCAGCGTGTCCGGATCGAGCCAGTCGACGCCGCCCTTGGCTTCCGGCAGCGTAAAGCCGTCGGCGACAAAGCTCTTCGTATCGACGTCGAATTCCCGCAAGGTGACGGCGTCGCTGCCACCGCGCGACAGACTCAAGATGACTCGCGGCTGTCCCGGCTGCGAGTTGATCGAGCTCAGCAGCCAGTCTTCGCCTTCGCGCGCCGCAAGCTGGTCGATGTCCAGCATGATCTCCCACGCCGGGCTGGCTTTGCGAAACTCCGCCAGAGTGGTCCGCCGCCACAGGCCGCGCGGATTGGCGGCGTCCTTCCAGAGATTGTGAAGATGCGTGCCGCGACGTCCCACATAGGGAATGTTGTCGGGCCGGTCGTAGATCGCCGCGAGCGTGTCACGGTCGCGTTCGAAAGCCTTGCCGCCGAATTTGTCGAGCGTCAGTCTGTTCTGCCGTTCGACGAAATCGAGCGCACGCGGGCCTTCGATCTCCTCCAGCCAGAGCCAGGGATCGTCGTCGGGCTTGCCAAGCGTAGGCCTGTCGTCGATGGACATGATGCAAACTCCGCAAACAAAGGGCGGCGGGATAGGATTTGATCGAGCGCAAGCCGTCAAGAGCGCGGCCCGGTATCATCCGTCCGATTGCGTCAGAGGCATGGCCTGCGCCCGTTTGCGCCGGTTGCTCACCCTCCTGCGCCCCTCCATAGTGCCGAGAATCAACAATGCCCTTGCGAGCTCGCTTGTGATCTCCCTTGGGGCGGAAATGCCAATGCTTGACGTGACTGCAACCGACGAAATCGCCGCCGCCCGCGTGCGGACCAATGTGGTGCGCCTTGCCGCGGCACAGGCGCTGACCGGCGCCAATTCGGCGGTGATCTTCGCCACCGGCGCGATCGTCGGCGCCACGCTGGCACCCGACATGTCGTTCGCGACCGTGCCGATATCGATGTATGTGGCGGGGCTTGCTGCCGGCACGCTGCCGACCGGCGCGATCTCGCGTCGCTTCGGCCGCCGCGCAGCCTTCGTCATCGGCACCGGTTGCGGTACGCTCACCGGCCTGCTCGGCTCGTTCGCGATCCTGCATGCTTCGTTTGCGCTGTTCTGCGTCGCGACGTTTCTCGGCGGCCTCTATGGCGCGGTGGCGCAATCCTATCGCTTCGCCGCCGCCGACGGCGCCAGCGCGGCGTACCGGCCCAAAGCAGTGTCCTGGGTGATGGCCGGCGGCGTGTTCGCCGGCGTGCTCGGTCCGCAGCTCGTGCAATGGACCATGGACGTCTGGTCGCCTTATCTGTTCGCGTTCAGCTTCCTGGTGCAGGCTGCGGTCGCGCTGGTCGCGATGGGCATCGTCGCCGGCGTCGACATGCCGAGGCCAGCTCCGGCTGATCTCCATGGCGGACGGCCGCTGCTCTCGATCGTGACCCAGCCGCGCTTCGTCGCAGCAGCGCTGTGCGGCGTCATCTCGTACCCCATGATGAACCTGGTGATGACCTCGGCGCCGCTCGCCATGAAGCTGTGCGGCCTCAGTCTCAGCGATTCCAATTTCGGCATTCAATGGCACATCGTCGCCATGTATGGGCCGAGCTTCTTCACCGGCGCGCTGATCGCCCGCTTCGGCGCGCCCAGAATCGTCGCGGCCGGCCTGCTGCTTGAGGCTGGTGCCGCCACGATCGGTCTCTCCGGCATCACCGCGATGCATTTCTGGGCCACGCTGATCGTGCTCGGTGTCGGCTGGAATTTCTCCTTCATCGGCGCCTCCGCGCTGGTGCTGGAGACGCACCGCCCGCAGGAGCGCAACAAGGTGCAGGCCTTCAACGATTTCCTGGTGTTCGGCATGATGGCGATCGGCTCGTTCTCGTCGGGCCAGCTGCTCGCCAATTTCGGCTGGTCCGCCGTGAACATGGTGGTGTTTCCGCCGGTGCTGCTCGGCCTCGCCGTGCTTTCGCTCGTCTCCTGGGCTCGCCGCCGCAGGGCGCGGCTGGAAGCGGCGATGGGCGAGTTCCCGGACGCGATCTGACTGGCGGGAGGCTGGCAGCAGCGTTGATGCTTCGATCGCTGTCGAAGTGCTTTTCTGGCCCGGCATCGTTACATGATGGTCGTCATTAGCGGACGGCCCAACGCAGGGGAAACGAGGAGAAGCGCAAATGCTCGACAATCCCCGGCACGACCCATCCATCGACGAATCCTCCCTCCGCTATGAAGGCTGGCGCATCGTTGCGGTCTGCTTCCTGCTCGCGACCTTTGGCTGGGGCCTCGGCTTCTACGGCCAGAGCGTCTATGTCGCCGAGCTCCAGCGCGCGCACGGCTGGTCGGCCTCGCTGATCTCCTCGGGCACCACGTTCTTCTATCTGTTCGGCGCGCTGCTCGTCGTCTTCGTCGGCGAAGCCGTCAGGAAATACGGTCCGCGCATCTGCCTGATCGCCGGCACGTTGGCGATGGCGGCGGCCGCGGTTGCGATCGGCGCGGTGCAGGAGCCCTGGCAGCTTTATCTGGCCAACGCCGTGCTCGCCTTCGGCTGGGCCGGCACCAGCCTTGCCATGATCACCAACACGATCAGCCTGTGGTTCGACCGGAAGCGCGGCATGGCGATCAGCCTGGCGCTCAACGGCGCGAGTTTCGGCGGCATCGTCGGCGTGCCGCTGCTGGTGACCTTGATCGGCCAGATCGGCTTTGCCAGCGCGATGTTTACCGTCGCCGCTGCCATGCTGCTGTTGCTCGTGCCGGTGATCCTGATCGTCGTCGGCCGGCCGCCCGATCTCCACGGTTGGCGTGGGAGCGAGAAAGCGAAGCCTCAATCGTCGGCGCAGATCCGCAAGCACGCAATGCGCGACGTCGGCTTCCTGACCGTGACGATCGCGTTCGCGCTGGTGCTGTTCGCGCAGGTCGGCTTCATCGTGCACCTGATCTCGTTCCTCGATCCCGTGATCGGGCGCGAGCGCGCGGCGGTCGCGGTGGCGGTGCTGACCGCGATGGCGGTGGTCGGCCGCGTGCTGTTCTCGATGGTGATCGACCGCCTCAACCAGCGCCTCGCCTCCGCGCTGTCGTTCCTGAGCCAGGCAGCGGCGCTCCTCGTCGTCATCAATTTGCACAATGACTACGTGCTGATTGCGGCTTGCGCGGTGTTCGGCTTCTCGGTCGGCAACCTCATCACGCTGCCGTCGCTGATCGTGCAGCGGGAGTTCGATTCCGCCTCGTTCGGCGTGCTGATCAGCCTCAACACCGCGATCAACCAGGTGACCTATGCATTTGGCCCCGCCGTGGTCGGCTTCCTGCGCGATCTCTCCGGCGACTATTCGCTGCCGTTCTACCTCTGCATCGCGCTGGAGGTCGTAGCCGCGGCGATGATCATGGTGCGGGGGGGTGCCCCCACGTTAAGACTTTGTAGAGGCGCGGCGTCGCTTCCACATCCTCCATCATTGCGAGGAGCCCTTGCGACGAAGCAATCCAGGCTGCCTCCGCGGTGACAGTCTGGATTGCTTCGCTCCGCTCGCAATGACGAGTGTGGGGCGACAGCGGAGTTCACGCCTCCCGCTGCCGCAACAACTCCTCGACGTCCAGCCGCTTGGTGACCATCGCAAGCTTGCCGTCCGGCCCGAACGGCCATCGCTCCCGAGGCCGGTCCCAGTACAGTTCGACGCCGTTCTCGTCGGGATCGCGCAAATAGAGCGCCTCGCTGACACCATGGTCGCTGGCGCCGTCGAGCGCAATGCCGGCCGAGAGCACGCGGTGCAGCGCATCGGCCAGCGCCGGCCGCGTCGGATAAAGGATCGCGGTGTGATACAGCCCGGTCGTGCCCGGCGGCGGCGGCGAGCCGCCCTTGCTCTCCCAGGTGTTGAGCCCGATGTGGTGATGATAGCCGCCGGCCGAGATGAAGGCCGCACCGGAGCCTATGCGCTGCATCAGCTCGAAGCCGAGCACGCCGCAATAGAACCCAAGCGCGCGATCGAGATCGGCGACCTTGAGGTGGACGTGGCCGATCCTGGTGCCGGCGTGGACGGCGGGGTTCTGCGGCATGCGGTTGCTCCGTTGACCAACTCCACTTAATTCGAGCCCCGGGACAGTGCTACTGGCCGATCCCGAAACCCAGCGTTTCCGGATGCGAAACTGTGCATCCGATCGGCGATCAAGCGAGCTCCGACACCTCGCCCTCCGGCAGGCCGAATTCGAACGTGTTCAGTGTCATCGACACCAGCGTGTAGTAGCCGCACAGGCCGATCACTTCGACGACGCCGCGTTCGCCGAGCATCCTGACCGCATCATCATAGAGGCCCTTCTCGACGCCATGGCCCTCATGCAGCGACTTCGCCACATCGTAGATCACCTTAGCCTTGGGATCGTCGAACTCCGGCGTGCGACGGTCGCGGATCGCGTCGATGATTTCAGAATCCATGCCGCCGGCAAGTGCCAGGCGCTTGTGCGCGTACCATTCGTAGTGTGCGGTCCAGTGCCGCGCCGTCACCAGGATCGCGATCTCAGAGAGCTTGGCGGGGAAGATCGTGTCGAAGCGCAGGACCTCGCCGAGTCGTGTGGCATGACGGGCCATCTCCGGGCTGCTCAGCCAGGCCATCATCGGCGGCGGCGGCTTGCCGCGTTTGCCGGCAATCGACTCGTCGTAGGTCTGCCGCTGGCTGTCGCTCATTTCGCCAGGCGAAAGTAGTTTCAGGCGCATCGTTGTTTCCTCTTTATTTTCAAGCGTCGCCGTGCCGGCCAGTATAGCCGAATGCGGCGTGGCATGCGCGGCGGCGCGTGATGGAAATGGTTGAATTCCACGGGGCGATGGCTCAGAGTCTCCTGCAACAAGCCGATTTCGAACGATGGAAACGACCCATGACAGACTCTAGAGCGGGCGACTCTGAGACGGCCGATCTCGAAACCTTCCGCGTTGAGACCCGCGCCTGGCTCGAGGCCAACTGCCCGCCGGAAATGCGCAAGCCCGCAACGTCGGATTCCGACGTCTTCTGGGGCGGCCGCAATGCAAAATTCTCCTCCGAGCCGCAGCGCATCTGGTTCGAGCACATGCGCGACAAGGGCTGGACCGTGCCGGACTGGCCGAAGGAATATGGCGGCGGCGGCTTGAGCGCCGCCGAGCACAAGGTGCTGCGCGCCGAGATGGGAAGAATTGGCGCACGGCCGCCGCTGTCGAGCTTCGGCATCTGGATGCTCGGGCCGGCGCTGCTCAAATACGGCAACGAGGCGCAGAAGAAGGAGCATCTGCCGAAGATCGCGGCGGGCCTGATCCGCTGGTGCCAGGGCTATTCCGAACCGAATGCCGGCTCCGATCTCGCCTCGCTCCAGACCCGCGCCGAGAGCGACGGCGACGATTTCGTCATCACCGGCCAGAAGATCTGGACGAGCTACGCCAACTACGCTGACTGGATCTTCTGCCTGGTGCGCACCGATCCAACCGCGAAGAAGCATGACGGCATCAGCTTCATCCTGTTCGACATGGCCTCGAAGGGCGTCACGACCAAGCCGATCCTCCTGATCTCCGGCTATTCCCCGTTCTGCGAGACCTTCTTTGACAATGTCCGCGTGCCGAAGTCGCATGTCGTCGGCACCGTCAACCGCGGCTGGGACGTTGCGAAATACCTGCTGCAGCACGAGCGCGCGATGATCTCGGGCATGGGCGAACGCGGCGTCGGCCGTCCGCTCGGCCAGATCGCGGCCGACTCGGTCGGCACCGACGCAGTCGGCCGCCTGGACGATGCAATGCTGCGCGGCCGGATCGCCAGCTTCGATGTCGACGAAGCCGCGCTCGCCGCCTGCGCCGAGCGCGCCGTCGATCTCGCCAAGACCGGACAGGCGCATCCGGCGTTCTCATCGGCGATGAAATATTACGGCACCGAGCTCAACAAGCGCCGCTATGAGATCTTGATGTCGGCCGGCGGCATCGACGCGTTGGAATGGGAGAACGAGCGCTCGAGGCAAGGCGCCCGTCCGCGCGCCTGGCTGCGCACCAAGGCCAACTCAATCGAGGGCGGCACCAGCGAGGTGATGCTCGGCATCGTCGCCAAGCGCATCCTCGATCTGCCGGGGGCGTGAGGCGTACGCTACCACCCGTCATTCCGGGCGCGACGAAGTCGCGAGCCCGGAATCCGTTCCTCCGCCAACACTGACGCACGATGGATTCCAGGCCTGCGCCTTCGGCGCATCCCGGAATGACGAACTTAGATTTCAAATCGGAAACACCACCATGGCCCTCGTCTTCACCGAAGAACAATCGATGCTCCGCGACTCCGCCCGCGGGCTGATCAGCGACAAGGCGCCGGTGTCGCATCTGCGGCACTTGCGCGACGCTAAGGATCCGACTGGTTTCTCCAAGGAATTTTGGCATTCCTTCGCCGTGATGGGCTTTGCCGGGCTGCTGGTGCCGGAAGAGTTCGGCGGCAGCGGTCTCGGCTTCGTCGAGGCCGGCGTGGTGATGGAGGAGATCGGCCGCACCCTGATGCCGTCGCCGTTCCTCGCCACCAGCGTGGTCGCGGCCTCGGCGCTGAATCGCGGCGGCAATGCCGCGCAGAAGTCGGAATTTTTGCCGAAGATCTCCAACGGCTCGCTGCTCGCGACGCTTGCGATCGACGAGGGCGCCAAGCATCGCCCGCTCCAGACCAGTCTTCAGGCGGTGCGCGCCGGCAACGGTTTCAAGCTGAGCGGTGCCAAGGCGCTGGTTGTCGACGGCCATGTCGCCGACCTCCTGATCGTCGCGGCGCGCACCGCGGGCTCTCCTGGAGAGCGCGAGGGCCTGACGCTGTTCCTGGTCAATCCGAAAGCCAAGGGCGTCGCCGTCGAGCGCACTATCATGGTCGACGCGCACAACGCCGCGCGGATCGAGTTCGCGAATGTCGAGGTCGACGCCGACAGCGTGCTCGGCGAGGTCGATCAGGGCGCCGGCCTGCTCGATGGCGTGCTCGACATTGGCCGCGGCGCGGTGGCCTCCGAGATGGTGGGCTTGAGCGAAGAGGTGTTCGGCCGCACCGTCGAGTACCTGAAGAGCCGCAAGCAGTTCGGCAAGCTGATCGGCGAATTCCAGGCGCTCCAGCACCGCGCCGCCGAGCTCTATGTCGACATCGAGATCACCCGCGCCGCCGTGATGAAAGCGCTCCAGGCGCTGGACGCCGATGTTGCCAAGGCAGCGTCGGCCGTTGCGGTGGCAAAAGCCCGTGCCGGCACCACCGCCACGCGCGCGGTGCAGGAAGGCGTGCAGATGCATGGCGGCATGGGCATGACCGACCAGTTCGACATCGGCTTCTTCATGAAGCGCGCGCGGGTGTGCGAGGAATTGTTCGGCGATGCGAACTACCACACCGAGCAGCTGGCAAGGGCGCGGGGGTATTGAGCTCTCACCCCTCATGGTGAGGAGCCGCGCCTTCGCGGCGTCTCGAACCATGAAGGCCCCCGCTGCTGCATCCTCGGCCTTTCGTCCTTCGAGACGCGCGCTGAGGGCGCGCTCCTCAGGATGAGGCATGAAAGCGTAGCCGTAGATCCTATGGGGTGGCAGGTGGTCAGGGGTAAATTGAGTTTGTGACCACCAACTCACCCTGGAGGATCAACGATGCGTACTGATCACACTGACGCACCCGCCGGAAGCGAGTATGCCACGATTTACTTGGCTTTCGAACTGAGCAAAGCGAAGTGGCAGCTGGGGATAATGATGCCCGGCGCCGAGAAGATGCGTCGTTACCGGATCGATGGCGGGGACATGGCGGCGCTATCTGGCGTGCTTTTGCGGGCTCGAGGGAAGGCCGCGCAGGAGGGC
>NZ_JADPKQ010000267.1:0-888 GCF_023074015.1 Bradyrhizobium sp. 142 | reverse complement strand
TCGTTCTCGCCCTCGTCAGAAGTCTGTCGCGATGTCCATGTTGCGCAAGAGCGATCCTGCGTCCGCGATCGCGCAAAAATTTATGACGCAGTAAGACTAGCAGTCTGCTGAAAAACCCCTCGCCACGGAGGGGGTCTGATGATTCACTTTATCATCTCGAATCGGTGGAGACGATCATGCGCGGCAGATTTATGGATCAGGGCGGCCTGTTTTCGTATATCGCGCCGGATAAGCGTGTGTCAGCAAACCATCCGCTGCGGAAGGTCCGGGAACTCGTCCGGGATGTTTTGAGTGATTTGAACCGCGGCCTTGGGAGGCTCTACGCCAGCGAGGGACGTCCTTCGATCCCTCCGGAGCAATTGCTGAGCGCCTTGCTGCTGCAGGTGTTCTACGGCATCCGCTCGGAACGCCAGTTGATGGAGCAACTGGACTACAATCTTTTGTATCGCTGGTTCGTGGGACTGTCGCCGGACGATCCGGTCTGGGACCCGACCACCTTCACCAAGAACCGGGAGCGGCTGCAGAACGGCGACGTGTTCACGAAGTTCATGACCAGGCTTCTGAACCATTCGCAGGTCAAGCCGCTGCTGTCGGACGAGCATTTTTCGGTCGACGGAACGCTGATCGAAGCCTGGGCTTCACAGAAGAGTTTTCGCCCCAAGGACGGCAGCGGCAACGATGATGACGGCGCCAACTTCCACGGCCAGAAGCGCAAGAACGACACCCATGCGAGTACCAGTGACCCGGACAGCAGGCTTTATCGCAAGGCGGCCGGACGGGAGGCCAAGCTTTGCTATATGGGCCACGCCACCATGGAGAACCGGCATGGGCTGGCGGTGGCCGGCAGGGTCACGCATGCCAATGGCACCGCCGAACGCCGGGCTTCGG
>NZ_JADPKQ010000105.1:0-892 GCF_023074015.1 Bradyrhizobium sp. 142 | reverse complement strand
GGTGCCCAACTTCCCGCGACTTCGTGCCTTGGCGCTTTTTGGACGCCGGTCAGTTGAGCGTGCGGAGCCTCCTTGTTGCCGGCGTCCAAAAACCAGCACAACGCACGTCTCGAACGGGCCAACAAGCGACATTCTGAAATAACCCGGTTCGCGAGCAGAGCGCGAATGCAGCCAGCCCACTTAATTAAGATGGCGCAGGTATCAGGCCGTGACGTTTCATGATCTCGCCCATCCGGGCAGGATCAGGAGGCGCAGGGCCGCCGATGGCTACGGCCATTTCCCGGAAGAATTCCGGCCCGAGAATGCCTGGCGTGAGAACGCAAAGCATTTTCGCAATCGCCTGCGTCTCGTTGACGAACCCGTGGACAACACCGCGCGGGATGAAGAGATCGTCTCCGGGGTTGATCTCGATACGCTTACCGGCGACGGTCCAAGTGATGACGCCCTCAAGACCATAGATCGTTTCTTCCCAGTCACGGTGATGGTGCGGGACCGGCATACGGGAGTTTGGCGGGATCACCACCTCAAACATATCAAGCGCCCCGCTGGTATCATACTTGGTGCGCAAAAACCGTAATTGCATTGCGCCAACCTTGATAAGTTCGGCCATTGTCGTGCCTTCCGTTACGCCATAGAAAAGATCGCGGGACGGCTCAGCTCATCCGCACCGAAGTATCAGCAGAAAGCCTATGGCCGGACCTTGGGCATGTCTATTGGGCAACGATGTCTGGGATGGGTCAGAGCACAAAGTCGCTGCGCTCCAGCCCGCTGCGCGGGAGCCAGAGCCGAGAGACCGGTAGCCGGTTGAGAGGAAGAGCCGGGGTGGCAAGGTCGACACGATCAGCGAGCGTAGTGTTGGCGTGCAACACATGATCGCGCGCGAGTCAGCATC
>NZ_JADPKQ010000160.1:0-897 GCF_023074015.1 Bradyrhizobium sp. 142 | reverse complement strand
CGCCGACGCGATCCTCGATCGCCTCGTCCACAATGCCTACCGCATCGAACTCAAAGGAGAGAGCCTCAGGAGGCAGAAGCAACCCGCTCAAGATCAACCCGTCTCTTGACCTTCCCAGCCCTCGACGACATCATGAATTTGACCCATGTTGAACGACGCCACGGGTGGCTGGCTTCAGATCGGAATACCCGGCCGGCTTCGAATTGGAATGCATGGCCGGCTTCGTCGGAATCCGCAATAAGCGTGTGCCAGCGAACCATCCGCTGCGGAAGGTCCGGGAACTTGTCCGGGATGTGTTGAGTGATTTGAACCGCAGCCTTGGGAGGCTCTACGCCAGCGAGGGACGTCCTTCGATCCCTCCGGAGCAATTGCTGAGCGCCTTGCTGCTGCAGGTGTTCTACGGCATCCGCTCGGAACGCCAGTTGATGGAGCAACTGGACTACAATCTTTTGTATCGCTGGTTCGTGGGACTGTCGCCGGACGATCCGGTCTGGGACCCGACCACCTTCACCAAGAACCGGGAGCGGCTGCAGAACGGCGACGTGTTCACGAAGTTCATGACCAGGCTTCTGAACCATTCGCAGGTCAAGCCGCTGCTGTCGGACGAGCATTTTTCGGTCGACGGAACGCTGATCGAAGCCTGGGCTTCACAGAAGAGTTTTCGCCCCAAGGACGGCAGCGGCAACGATGATGACGGCGCCAACTTCCACGGCCAGAAGCGCAAGAACGACACCCATGCGAGTACCAGTGACCCGGACAGCAGGCTTTATCGCAAGGCGGCCGGACGGGAGGCCAAGCTTTGCTATATGGGCCACGCCACCATGGAGAACCGGCATGGGCTGGCGGTGGCCGGCAGGGTCACGCATGCCAATGGCACCGCCGAACGCCGGGCTTCGG
>NZ_JADPKQ010000446.1:0-51702 GCF_023074015.1 Bradyrhizobium sp. 142 | reverse complement strand
CGAAGCCGACGTGACGGAGCCCACCATCTGAACCTCTGGCGCGGACGCAAAACAAGCCGTTCGCGCTCAATCCGGTGAACCGCCGTATACGGACCCGTATGTACGGTGGTGTGGGAGGGGAGAGTCGCGAGACTCCCCCTATCCCGATTGCTGATGACGCTTCGCGTGCCTCGCGGGCGAGCCTATTTCTTCTTCACGCCGACCCGCTCGATACTTTTGATGGCGAGCGGCGTGTTGCCGGATTTCTCCGCGATTTCGCGGTCTTGCTCCATGATATGGCCGCGTGCGGGCTCGTCGCCGTCGAGCCCGCCCAGGATATCGGCAGGCACGCGCCGGTTCGAGCGTTGGGAGCCGTCTTCATAGACGACGTTGAAAAAGGCGAATTCGCCCTTGGGATTGGTTCCAGGTTTCTTGGCCATGGCGGGCTTGTCGTCGATATGAGTGCCACAGTCAAATGGCTTCGGCGGTGGCAGGCGTCAACGCCGGGCCTGAGGCCACGAACCCCGCACAATCCACCGCCGAAAGCCGTTTGCCGGATGGAAGCGACCGACGGCTCGCATCAGACGGCTCGTATGGCCCAATCCGTCCCTTCCGCAATAAACGGCGGGCCGAGAAAGCCCGCCGTTTATTTTGGTCTTCAGCACCGCCCGGGGCTGGCAGGGCGACAACCTAAAATAGAATGATATCGCTTGCGCTCTGCGGCGGCAAGGCAAATCTTCGCGGTCCTGGTGTCGCGGCGAGCGCATCGGATATGCGTCGTGGGTTCCATACGGATTGTCATTCCGGAGCGCGACAACGTCGCGAGTTATGATGCGCAATTGCGCATCTGAGAATCCATTGCGCCACCAACACTGCAGCCCGATGGATTCCGGGCTCGCGTTGCGCCCCGGAATGACCAGAGAGGAGTGCGCGGCTGCTTATCTCGTGTTGCACGCGCCGCGATATCGACGGCATCAAGCTCGCGCCATCCTTGCCTTCACGGCGCCACCAGCTCCACGCGCCGGTTGAGCTCGCCGGCCTGCATCAGTCGTGTGGCGAGGTCTTGCCGCTTTGACGGGAATCCTGTTCCCGGGCATGGTTGCGCGCTGCCTTCCGCGCATAGTCCCAGAGGATTTTCCCGCATGTTGAGATTTGCCCTCGCCGCCGCCTTCGTCGTTTGTCTGGCCGGCGGCTCGGCCGAGGCCGCGCGTTGCGGCGGTGACTTCAACAGCTTTGTCGCCGGCATGACCTCGGAGGCGCAGGCTGCCGGCGTCTCTGCAAGCGTGACCAGCGCGGCGTTCAGTGGCATTGCTCAGGATGGCGCCGTGCTCGCCTTCGACCGGCGCCAGCGCTACACCTTCAACAAGAGCTTCGAGCAATATGTCTCGACCCGCGTCGGTGCGGGCCGCATCAATGGCGGCCGGGCGCTATTGCAACGCCATGCCGCGCTGCTCTCGCGCATCGAGCAGCAGTACGGCGTGCCGCGGCAGATCCTGGTCGCGATCTGGGGACTGGAGAGCGATTTCGGCAAGGGCGACATCGGCAAGCTGCCTGTGATCCGCACGCTGGCTACGCTCGCGCATGACTGCCGCCGCACCGAGCTGTTCCAGGGCGAACTGCTTGCCGCGCTCAAGATCGTGCAGCGCGGCGACCTGCCGCTGCGCGACCTCATCGGGGCCTATGCCGGCGAGATCGGCCAGACCCAGTTCCTGCCGTCGTCCTACGTCAAGTACGGCGTCGATTTCGACGGCGACGGCCGCGTCGACCTCCGCCACAGCGTGCCGGACGTGCTGGCCTCGACCGCGAACCTGCTGCACACCAGCGGCTTCAAGATGGGCCAGCCCTACGGCGAAGGCACCGCCAATTTCGAGGCTATGCGCGAATGGAACAGAGCGCTGATCTACCGCAAGACGATCGGGTATTTTGCCGATCGGCTGATGGGGCAGTGACGGCATGTCCGTGAGGCGCCGGGCTCGCGCTACACGCGCGGCGTCATCACAACAGCAAGCGGGTGATCCAGTATTCCAGAGGCAGTGACGCGATACCGAGGAGCCGCGGCGTACTGGATGCCCCGGTCGAGCCGGGGCATGACAGCGGTGGGGTTGGCGAGCACTTTCACTCACGTCGGCACGCTTGCGATCATGTTCATCAGGTCGGACGCGGAACTTCCATGTACATTTCTTCAGTTTGGAACCGAACCATATGAGGGTCGCCCCCCTTAACATGCGTTACGTGGCAAAAAGAGCATTTTGGGAACGGCCAATGGGACAAGCACAACCATATCAGGCCACCGCGTTGATTGTTGAAGACGATGTCATGCAGCGCGAGATGCTGTGTCTCTTGCTTGAAGAGAGCGGCTACCGGGTCATCCAGTGCGACAGTGCCGAGGCGGCCGAGCGCGTGCTTGAGAAGAGTGCCGGCGCGCTCTGCCTGATGCTGACTGACGTCCAGCTCGCCGGCCGCATGAACGGGGTCGAGCTCGCGCACGTCGCCAAGGGCCGCAATCCGGGGCTCGACGTCGTCGTCACCTCCGGCCGCCCGCTGATGCAGCCCTTGCCGAACGGTGCCAAGTTCTGGCCCAAACCCTGGGCGCCGCTCGACGTCCTGCGCGAGGCCGAGATCGCGCAGTTGGCGTAACGCCGCAGGAGATGATAGGGACAGACATGTCCTGGCCATTCCTGCTCACGTCGCTCATCGTGGTCGCCTCGCCCGGCACCGGCGTGCTCTATACGCTGGCCGCGGCACTGACGCGCGGCTCGCGGGCCAGCGTCGCTGCCGCCGTCGGCTGCACGCTCGGGATCGTGCCGCACATGATGGCGGCAATGCTCGGGCTTGCTGCCGTGCTCCATACCAGCGCGCTCGCGTTTGCCGCGCTGAAATGGTGCGGCGTCGCCTACCTGCTCTACATGTCCTGGCAGGCGCTGCGCGAGACCGGAGCGCTGGCGGTTGACGGCGAGCTCAGGGAACGCTCGAACGGCCGCGTCATCGTGACCGGTTTCCTGATCAACATCCTCAATCCAAAACTCTCGATCTTCTTCCTGGCCTTCCTGCCGCAGTTCATCGCGGTGGACGAGGCGTACGCGCTGACGAGGATGCTGGAATTGAGCGGCGTCTTCATGGCGATGACGTTTGCGGTGTTCGTCGTCTACGGCCTCTGTGCCGCGTCGGTGCGCGAGCGCGTCATCTCCCGTCCCCGTATCATGTCGTGGCTGCGCCGAAGTTTCGCTGCGGGCTTCGCGGCGCTCGGCGCCAAGCTGGCGTTCGCGGAAAGGTAGGCGGTCTTCTTCACCTCGCCCCGCTTGCGGGGAGAGGTCGCATCCCATCGGAGATGGGATGCGGGTGAGGGGGAGTCTCCGCGAGTCCGACTGCCACCGTCATCGTGGAAGCTCCCCTCACCCCACCCTCTCCCCGCGAAGAGCGGGGCGAGGGAGTGAGAGAGCGGAGTCCAGGCAACAAAAAAGCGGGCCTCGCGCCCGCCACCTTTAATCTCAAGCTTACCCGACGCCCGGGCGGAGCGAGGCTCCACCCGGGCAAAGAAAAAGAAGCTGCGTTACTTCTTCTTCGCCTTCTTGGCCTTTTTCGCCTTCGCCTTCTTCGCCTTCTTCGCTTTCTTAGCCATAGTATCCTCTCAAGGTTAATGGTGGGAACGCGACACGAGGGATGCTCGGCGGAGGGCCAGCCTCGCAACATCCTCGACGACAAACTCAGCAGATTCGCGCCCGCCTGCCCCGCGCTGTCACATCCCCGTCATTACGTTATCCACAGCTCAGATGTGTTTTCGGGCGATTTTCACCGGCGAATCCGCCTCGCGTCGTGCGCGACGCTATCGCACTCGATGCCGACGGCATGGCTAACGATCCGACAATCGCCACGCTCCGTTCACGAAATCAAAACCAAAGCCGAGCTTTCACGGGTCGCAGTGAGACTCCGTTAAGCGCAACCCGCGCATTCTTCCCCGCAAGAAAACGGGGATGGGTGATGGACGAACGGCTGCCAAACGAAGGGGGCGGGACGCTGCGCGCGCTGTGGCCGCGATGTTGAACGTGCCGACACTCTGGACAGTTTTCGTCGTCAACTTCCTGGCGCTCGGCCTGATCTGGGCCTACGTGATCCGCTCCTATCCGAAATTCGAAGCCGCGCGGTTCTGGATGGCATCGGCCTTCGTTGGCGCGGCGGGGGCGCTGACGGCCCTGATCCGCCTGTTCGTCATGTCTCCTCTGCCGCTTCTGATCGGAGGCGCGGGCGTCGTCGCAGCAACCTCCTTCGCCGCGGTGGGCATCCAGCGCTTCTACGATCGGCCGGTGCACTGGCGCGTCATGATTGCGACGGCGGCCTTGAGCATCGGCGGCATCGTGTTCTTCAAGTTCGTGTTCGATCACATGCCGCTGCGCATGCTCTGCTACACGATCGGTCAGGCCCTGCCGCTGTTGCTGGCGCTGCCTCTGCTGCTGTCGCCGCCGGAAGGCCGTGTCAGTCCGGGCGCCCGGCTGTCCGGGATCGTCATCATCACCATGATCGCGATCTTCGTGGCGCGCACGGTCGGCAATCTGCTTGGCGGCGACTTCTCATCCATCGCCGGCAGCCAGTCCCACGCCGTCATGGTGCTGGGGCTCATGTTCCTATCGATGACGCTCAATTTCGGCTTCCTGCTGATGGCGATGGACCGGCTGCGCAACGAGGTCGCCGATCTCGCGCTGCTCGACGACCTCACGGGCGTCGCCAACCGGCGCCATCTGCTGCAGCGCCTCACCGAGGAATGCGCCCGCTCGGAGCGCAGCGGCGAAGCGTTCTCGCTGCTGGTGATCGATCTCGACGGCTTCAAGACCATCAACGACACCCATGGACACGCCGCAGGCGATGCCTGCCTGCGGCACTTCACCCTGATGGCGCAGACGCGGCTGCGGCCCGGCGACATGCTCGCCCGCACCGGCGGCGACGAATTCTGCGTCGTGCTGCCGTCGTCTAGCCTGCGTGAGGCCGCGTCGATCGCCCGCCGTGTGCTCGAGGTCTGCCGCCAGGATGCCGCCGGCTGCACCGGCAACGACATCCCGATCGCGATCTCGATCGGGCTGGCCGAATGGGACCGCAGCATCGGCCAGGTGCCCGACCGCCTGATCGCTCACGCCGATCACGCGCTCTATGCCGCCAAGAAGAGCGGCAAGAACGACCTTGCCGTCTACGATCCGGCACCGCCGCTCTCGCCCGAGCCGGCCGTGGTCGCGCGCAAATTCGCCTGAGCTTGGCGCGGAAAACCGCTGCTCACTTGTCCGGGCCATGCTGTAGGCTCGGATCCGCATTGGGTCCACACAATGATGTCTCGCCTGTTCGCGGCGGTTCTCGCCGCCCTCGTTTTGATCGCTCCTGCCGCTGCAATAGATGCCAAGCTCGCGAAGATCGCGCAGGCCTCCGGCACGCCCGACATTCCCGGCCTGAAAATGGTCTGGCTTTCGCCGTGGGGCGAGGTCCGCAGCGCCCATCCCTGGCGCAACATCATCGTGCATCAGACGGAGGGGCCGGTGGGCTCGGCGCGCGGCGGCGCGCTGGAGCAATCGAAGAGCCCGGCGCGGCGCGGCGTCACGGTGTGGGTCGAGACTGACGGCACCGTCTATTGGGCGGTCGCCGAAAACCTGGTGCCGACCCATGGCGACGGCGCCAACCGCAACGACAACAAGTACATCGACAACAGATCGACCTATCGCCAGGTCGTCCGCGACAACTCGATCGGCGTCGAGTTCGCCGGCAACTATCCTGATGTCGCGACCGGCCCGACCGCGGCGCAGGTCGCGGCGTGGAAAATCCTCGTCCAGGTCCTGCGCGCGCGCTACGGCATTCCGCTCGACCGCGTCTATGCGCACAACTGGATCGACCACAAGGACGCGCGCTACTGCGAAGGCTGCTGGCTCGCCACGCTAGCAAGGATGTGGGGGGAGTGAGGCGGCTCTCTCTTCCTTCTCCCCTTGTGGGAGAAGGTGGCGCGAAGCGCCGGATGAGGGGTTCGCTCCGCAGATGACAATGTGAGAGACGTCTTCGCGGATACGACCCCTCACCAGTCTCGCCGCTACGCGGCGATCCACCCTCTCCCACAAGGGCCACAAGGGGAGAGGGGAAAAAGCAATCACACCGGCTGCGCCATCCAGCCGAACAGGCGCCGGATCAGGCCCGGCCGCCGCGGCAATTCCGGCGACTCATCCGCCGCGAGCACGCGTTTGAAGAAGTAATCCAAAAACACCATGTCGTTCGGCTCGGTGACGGTGAACTGATCGTCGCCGAAGAACACGCTGTAATCGTAGAAGAACGGCCCGACGAACGGCACAGTCGCGGTCGAGGCGTTGTCCTTGGAGATGACGAACTGCGACGGCTCGAGCCCGTGGTCGCGCATCGCCTGCTCGACCAGCGGCAGCTTGCGCATGAACTGTGCGGAGAACCCGCCGACGGTGGATTGCAGGATGATCGACACGGCGCGTGCCTGTCCGCTTTCGTGATGTCGGTCCGATGTGTTTTGGTCGGTTGACCGGTCGCCGTGGTTCAAGGCGAGGTCTGCCGCGCCGAACTCGCTGCACCCTCGCCCCTGTGTGGGAGAGGGTGGCTCGCCGCGCAGCGGCGAGACGGGTGAGGGGTTCTCTCCGCGCGGGGATCTCTTACGGTGAATGCGCGGAGAGAGACCCCTCATCCGGCGCTTCGCGCCACCTTCTCCCACAATTCGCGCCACCTTCTCCCACAAGCGGAGAAGGGACAGCAGCTCGCGCGACCCTCTACCCCAACAAAAAAGCCGGCGTTGCCGCCGGCTTCTTGTCTCTTCGATCCGCCAACTTCTGGCGCTTACGAAATCGCGCTTAGTGCGCGGCTTCCAGCGCGGCTTGTTCCGCTCTTGCGATCGTGCCCTTGACCGCGGACTGCACCTTCTCGAAGGCGCGGACCTCGATCTGGCGGACGCGTTCGCGCGACACGCCGAACTCGGCGGCAAGGTCTTCCAGCGTCATCGGCTCATCGGCGAGGCGGCGCGCCTCGAAGATGCGGCGTTCACGCGGGTTGAGCACGCCCATGGCGCCATTGAGGGCGTCACGGCGGTGATCATACTCCTCGTGCTCGGCCAGCATGGCTTCCTGGTTGGGCGAATTGTCGACCAGCCAGTCCTGCCATTCGCCGGCTTCGCCGTCGTCCCGGATCGGTGCGTTGAGCGACGCGTCACCGCCGAGGCGGCGGTTCATGTCGATCACGTCCTGATCGGTGACGCCGAGACGTTTGGCAATGATCTTCACCTGGTCGGGGCGGAGATCGCCTTCGTCCAGCGCGGAAATCTTGCTCTTCGCCTTGCGCAGGTTGAAGAACAGCTTCTTCTGGTTCGCGGTGGTGCCCATCTTCACGAGCGACCACGAACGCAGGATGTACTCTTGAATCGACGCCTTGATCCACCACATGGCGTAGGTGGCGAGGCGGAAGCCCTTTTCGGGCTCGAAACGCTTCACCGCCTGCATCAGGCCGACATTGCCTTCCGAGACGACCTCGGAGATCGGCAAGCCGTAGCCGCGATAGCCCATGGCGATCTTGGCCACCAGCCGGAGATGGCTGGTGACGAGTTGGTGCGCGGCGTCGCGATCGTCATGCTCGCGCCAACGCTTGGCGAGCATGTATTCCTGCTGGGGTTCCAGCATCGGGAATTTGCGGATTTCGCCGAGGTAACGGGAAAGGCCGGATTCTCCATTGAGGACCGGCAGTGCAGCGGTACGGGCCATAGTGCGCCCTCCAAACAGGTTCAGGCCCCCGATAGCGGCGGGCCAGGCAGACGACCACTTTGTTAAAGCCAGTCGTAGCTGCGATGTTCCGCGTTGGTCATTTCAACGCAGCCGCAATATACCCCATGGGGGGTCATTTAGGGAAGGATTACTGACGTCACGTCCCCGTGTGGCTGCCATAACTTTTTGTAATGTAAAGCTTTTCTGAATCGGCCTGCGTCATAGCGCCGCTTTCAGAGTGCCCTGGAGGAGAAGCAAATCCTCCGGTAAGGGCGCCTCCCAGTGCAGAAGTTCTCCGGTCCTCGGGTGCTCTAATACCAGCAGATAAGCGTGGAGGGCCTGCCGCCCAAGCGCGGTCAGGGCCGCCTGCGACGCAGGCGCCAGCTGGTTCGCCTTGGTCTTGAAATGCGGGCCGTAGACGGCGTCGCCCAGCAGGGGATGCCCGATATGGGCGAGATGGACGCGGATCTGGTGGGTGCGGCCGGTCTCGAGCTCGCAGGCGAGCAGGGTGGCGATCGGCTTGCCGTCGCGCCCGGCGTAACTCTCCAGGATTTCCCAATGCGTCACCGCCTCGCGGCCGCTCTGGCGCACCGCCATTTTCTCCCGCGCGTGCGGGTGACGGTCGATCGGCGCGTCCACGGTGCCGCGATGGCGGCCAGGGGTGCCCCAGGCGAAGGCCATATAGCCGCGCCGCATCGGCCCGGTGCGGCCGTGATCGGCAAATTGCGCGGTCAGCGACGCATGCGCGAGGTCGTTCTTGGCGACCACCATCAGCCCGGTGGTGTCCTTGTCGAGCCGGTGCACGATGCCGGGCCGGCGCACCCCGCCGATGCCGGAGAGCGACGACCCGCAATGGGCGATCAGCGCGTTCACCATCGTGCCGCTCTCGTGCCCGGCCGCGGGATGCACCACCAGCCCCTTGGGCTTGTTGAGGACGATGATGTCGTCGTCCTCGAACACGATATCGAGCGCGATATCCTCGCCCTTGGGCTCTGCAGGCACCGCCTCGGGCACGTCGATTGTGATCGTATCGCCCGAAGCGACATGATAAGCGGGGTCGCGGACCGCGGAGGCCTTAAGGCTCACCGCGCCCGCCAGAATCAGGGCCTTCAGCCTTGATCGCGACAGATCAGCGAGGTGCGCCGCCAGCACGCGGTCGAGCCGGACCGAGCCCTCGTCGTCGCCGACCACGACCTCCAACCTCTGCGCTGAACCCGAGCTTTCCATGACGACGACCGAAACCGCTGTTCCCGAACCGAGCCCCGAGCAGGCCGCGCTGTTTGCGCGGGTGCGGCGGATGATGCTGATCGCGGGGTTGACCACGGCGCTGGCAATCTGCGCCGTGCTGATCGCGGTGGGCTACCGCCTTTTCAAGTCGGAGGGAAGGGCGCCGGAGGCCGTCTTCGATGCCATCGCGACCCTGCCGAAGGGTGCCAAAATCGTCTCGAGTGGGGTGGCCGGGGACCGCCTGGTGATCACGATCGAGATCGGCGGGGTGACCGAGATCCGCACTTTCAACCCCCAGACCTTGAAGCCCGCCGGAAAGCTGAAATTTGCCAATGAGCCGTAAAACGTCGGTTCGGGTCCTTGCGGCGGACAAATTTCGAGGCTATTCGGTAGCCCTCACGCTCCCTTCGTCTAGCGGTTAGGACGCGGCCCTCTCAAGGCTGAAACAGGGGTTCGATTCCCCTAGGGAGCGCCATTCTGCCACCACTCCGAACAAAACTGCGAACCCGACCAGCGCACGGATGCCGAGAATGCTGGTCATCTCGGACATAGGTGATTGCGACTCCATCCATCCCCCCACTAGCTAACGGCCAATTCGTAACGAATACGTCGCGAGCCTAGTTTCTCATTAATACTTAATACCTAATCAGCCGCGTCGGGGGCTACCAAGCTGGAGCTTGTAGCGCCTACGATCCCTTGTATTGTGAGGTGAACCATACGGAACTCGCATGACTGCTGCCTGAAGCGCGCAGGTCACCATAAGCAGGCGCGAACCAACGCGCCGGTTTGGGATGGAGACCGAAATGGCCGTTGGCGAACCGTTTGACACGTTCCCCAAGTTGCTTCTGCGAAACGCCGCGCAGTTTGGTAGCCGTTCGGCGTTTCGGCATAAGGATCTTGGCATCTGGCAGACCTGGACCTGGGCCCAGGTTGCCGAGATCGTGCGTGCCTATGCCGCGGGCTTGCATCGGCTTGGATTGCAGCCAGGGGACACGATCGCCATCGTCGGTTCAAACCGGCCGAAGCTCTACTGGACCATGATGGCAGCACAAACGCTGCGCGCGATTCCGGTTCCGGTTTATTCGGATGCCGTGGCTGACGAACTTGCTTATGTGCTCGCCCATGCCGACGTGAAGTTTGTTGCAGCGCAAGATCAGGAGCAGGTCGATAAGATTTTGTCTGTATCCGACCGGGTGCCGCATCTCCACAAGATTGTTTATGACGAGCCGCGTGGCCTCGTTGACTACGATCACAGCCGACTGACTGCAATCCACGATGTCATCGAAGACGGTCGCGCTGCGCTTGCGGCCGGCGCTGCGCCTGGCGGGCAGATCGATGAATTCATCCGGCAGGGTGACGGTTCTGACATCTCGATCATCCTGTACACCTCGGGGACAACCGGCACGTCGAAGGGTGTCATGCTGTCGGCGCGGCGCTGTATCGACGCTGCGACCGATACCACAAGGTTTGACAGATTGACTGAAGATGACGTGGTGTTTGCCTACCTGCCGCTGGCTTGGGTCGGCGATCACTACCTCAACTATGCGCAGGGACTTGTGGCTGGATTCTGCATGGCGTGTCCCGAGAGTGGTGAGACGATCGAGCAGGATCGGCGCGAGATCGGACCAACCTTCTATTTCGCCCCGCCGCGCGGTTTCGAGGCCATGCTGACGCGGGTAATGATCCGCATGGAGGACGCTGCTGCCATCAAGCGGCGCATGTTCAACTACTTCCTTGGCATTGCGCGGCGGCATGGCGAGTCGATTTTGACCGGAAAGCCGGTGCCGCTGTCTGGCCGGCTGCTCTATGCGCTCGGGCGCTTGATGGTCTACGAGCCCCTTAAAAACGTACTTGGCCTGTCCCGCGTGCGTGTTGCCTATACTGCAGGTGAGGCCATCGGTCCGGATCTTTTCGCGTTTTACCGCTCGATCGGATTGAACCTGAAGCAACTCTACGGTCAGACTGAAGCATTCCTCTATGTTACTTGTCAGCCTGACGGCGAGATCTATTCCGATACGGTTGGCCCAGCGGCGCCGAACGTCGACATCCGGATTGCGGAATCAGGCGAAGTGCAGTTCCGCTCACCCGGCATGTTTGTCGGATACTTCAAGGATCAGGCGAAGACCGCGGAGACCCTGACGGCGGACGGCTACGTCAAGACCGGCGATGCGGGTTTCTTCGACGAGAAGACACGACATCTGAAGATCATCGATCGCGCAAAGGATGTCGGCCGGCTGGCCGACGGTACGATATTTGCGCCGAAGTATCTTGAGAACAAATTGAAGTTCTTTCCCAACATCAAGGAAGCGGTCGCTTACGGCGACTCCAAGGAGTTCGTTTGCATCATTCTCAATATCGACCCGGCCGCTGTGGCGAACTGGGCCGAACGTAACAACATCGCCTACGGTTCCTACCAGGAGCTGGCGGGGCATCCGCTGGTCTATGACATGGTGGCGAAAGATGTTGCCGCGGTGAACCGCTCCCTCGCGGAGGAAAAGGTAATGGCGAGCGCGCAGATTCGCCGCTTTCTCATTTTGCACAAGCAACTCGACGCAGACGATGGTGAATTGACCCGCACGCAGAAAGTTCGCCGCGGGTTCGTCGCCGAGCGCTATGCTCCACTGATCACGGCGCTCTACGACGGTTCGCATGAAGCCGACATTTCCACCGAAGTCACTTTTGAGGATGGCTGCAAGGGCGTGATCGCGGCGCGGGTCAAGATCCGCGACTTGCAAACAGTTGGTTCGACGGAATCTCTGGGGAAGGCCGCATGAGGGCACCGGACACCAGCGAAATCTTGCTTCAGGTTGAGGGCGTATCGCTGGCGTTTGGCGGCGTGAAGGCGCTGAGGGACGTTTCGTTTGACATCAGGAAAGGCGAAATTCGCGCCATCATCGGACCGAACGGCGCCGGAAAAACCTCGATGCTCAATGTCATCAACGGCTTCTATCATCCGAACCGTGGCGCCATCACCTTCAAGGGTCGGACCCGCGCCCGGATGGAGCCCTTCGAGGCATCCCGTGGCGGCATCGCGCGCACCTTTCAAAACGTCGCACTGTTCAAGGGAATGAGCGCGCTCGATAACATTATGGCTGGCCGCACATTGAAGATGCGACGGGGTCTTCTGTGGCAGATGCTGCGTTACGGCCCCGCGCTGGCAGAGGAGATCGAGCATCGGCACCGGGTCGAGGAGATTATCGATTTTCTGGAGATTGAGGCGATTCGCAAGGTGCCGGTTGCGCGTTTGCCCTACGGCCTGCAGAAACGTGTCGAACTTGGCCGCGCCCTTGCGATGGAGCCCGATCTTCTTCTCCTCGACGAGCCGATGGCAGGCATGAACCTCGAAGAGAAGGAGGACATGTCGCGGTTCATCATCGACGTCAACAATCATTACGGCACGACCATTGCGCTGATAGAGCACGACATGGCTGTGGTGATGGATCTCTCCCATCGCGTCGCGGTGCTCGATCATGGCGTAAAGATCGCCGACGGCACGCCGGATGAAGTCAAGAAGAACCAGGCTGTCATCGACGCCTATCTCGGCGTCGCGCACTAGGGAGCATTGTGTGATTGCATTGGGTCAGTTTCTCGAAGTCCTGATCGGCGGATTGATGTCCGGCGTGCTGTACTCGCTGGTTGCCCTCGGCTTCGTGTTGATCTTCAAAGCATCCGGTGTCTTTAATTTTGCGCAAGGCGCAATGGTGTTGCTCGCCGGGCTTGCGCTGGTTCGCTCGCTCGACCTGCTGGTGGCATGGGGCTTCCCGCTTTGGGCTGCGATCATCTTCGGCATTGGCTTCGCTGCGGTGATCATGGCGATAGCCGCCTGGCTGATCCAGCGGTTCGTGATCGGACCGCTTATCAACCAGGACGGGCTCACGCTGTTCATGTCCACCATCGGCGTGACATTCATCCTCGAGGGTGCGGCGCAGATGATCTTCGGTTCCGATGCTTACCCCTTGCGGCTGTTTCCGACGGACGCCTGGTTCCTGTTTGAGAATCTCTTTCCCGGTGGAATTCTGGTCAACAAGCTGGATGTCTGGGGCGGCTTTATCGCCGGCATTCTGGTCGCGGGCCTCGCGATCTTCTTCGAGCGTACCAAGACCGGTCGCGCACTCAGGGCGGTTGCCGACGACCACCTGGCCGCGCAGTCGGTCGGGATTCCAATCAGCTGGATCTGGTTCGTGGTCTGGCTTGCCGCCGGTCTTGTTGCGCTGGTTGCGGCGACCGTGTGGGGCACCAAGCTGGGAGTACAGTTCTCTATCACGTTTCTCGCGCTGAAGGCCTTACCGGTTCTGATCATTGGGGGTCTTACCTCAATTCCGGGAGCCATCGTCGGCGGGCTCATTGTGGGTGCGGGCGAGAAGATCGCGGAGGTATTCCTGGGGTCGTACATTGGTGGCGGTATCGAATACTGGTTCGCCTATGTGCTGGCGTTGGCGGTGCTGCTCGTGCGGCCGCAGGGGCTGTTCGGCGAGCGGATCATCGAACGTATCTGAGACGAGGAGTTCGTTGTGCTTTATCGTGAGGCTGGCCAATTCAAGACGACCTACGCGGAGGATATGGCGATCTTCCCGATCCGCCAGGATCGTATGGCGCTCGCCATCTTGCTCGGTATCGCCTTCATTGGCGTTCCGCTGCTGGCCGACTTCGACATTTGGCCGTTCGGCAGCGACTATCTGCTTCGCGCCATTCTGCTGCCCTTCCTGATCCTCGCACTCGCCGCAATCGGCGTAAACATTCTCGTCGGTTATTGCGGCCAGATCACGCTCGGCAGCGGCGCATTCATGGCCATCGGCGCCTACTCTGCCTACAAGTTGGGGACCGGCGTTCATATTCCGCTTGCCTGGCTTGGTTTCGCGATTTCGATCCCGCCGTTGCCCGTACTGTTATCTATTTTGCTCGGCGGGCTCACGGCGGCGGTTGTCGGCATCCTCTTCGGTGTTCCCAGTCTGCGGATCAAGGGCCTCTATCTGGCGGTTGCAACACTCGCAGCGCAGTTCTTCTTCGACTGGGTGTTCCTGCGGGTGTCGTGGTTCACCAATTATGCGCCGTCAGGGTCGGTCAATGCACCCACACTAGATTTCTTCGGTCTGAAAGTAGGCACGCCGATCGAGCGCTATATGCTGTGCCTGATCTTCGTAACGGTGTTCGCGGTTCTGGCGAAGAACCTCGTTCGCGGCAATCTCGGCAGACAATGGATGGCAATACGCGACATGGACATCGCCGCCGAGCTGATCGGTGTCCGGCCGCTCTATGCAAAGCTCACGGCTTTCGCGGTTTCTTCATTTATCATCGGCGTGGCGGGCGCACTCTGGGCGTTCGTCTATCTGGGCTCGTGGGAGCCGCTCGCGTTCTCCATCGACCGTTCGCTGCAGCTTCTGTTCATGGTGATCATTGGCGGGCTGGGATCGATCATGGGTGCGTTCGTAGGTGCGGCCTTTATCCTCATTCTGCCGATCCTGCTGAACCTGATTCCATCCGAACTCGGCGTGCCGCTGTCGACAGAAACGATCACGCACCTGGAATTCATCATCTTTGGATCGTTGATCTGCTATCTTCTTATCAAGGAGCCACATGGATTTGCCCGGCTTATATCGCTTGGCAAGGAGAAGCTCAGACTTTGGCCGTTTCCCTACTGAAGGGGCGGTCAGGGTGAACGAAGCCGGAGATCGCAACGCGGAGCGGCGGTCGCTGGCAGAAGGAGCAAGGAAGCCCCGCGATAACAAGATCCGGTACGGCAAAAACCGGGCTGAACGAGGAGGACAACTAATATGGTACGCAACAAACTGATACTGGCGGCAGCCGTACTATCGGGCGTGGCGCTTGCCACTCCGGCTGCAGCGCAGAACGAGCAGTTCATCCCGATACTGTCCTACCGGACCGGCGCGTACGCCGTGAATGGCGTACCGTTCGCAAACGGTATGGCCGACTACTACAACCTGGTCAATGAGCGCGACGGCGGCATAAATGGCGTCAAGCTTCTGGTCGAGGAATGCGAGACCGGCTACGCCACCGACAAGGGCGTTGAGTGTTATGAGCGTCTCAAAGGCAAGGGCCCGACCGGCGCGGCCTTCGTCAATCCGCTGTCGACCGGTATTACATTCGCCCTCACTGAAAAGACCACGACGGACAAGATCCCGATTATCACAATGGGCTATGGCCGCGCCGACTCCAAGAACGGAGCCGTGTTCTCGTACAACTTCCCGTTGCTCGGCACGTACTGGTCGGCGGCCGATATCGCGATCCAGCACATCGCCAAAGAGGTCGGCGGCTTCGACAAGCTGAAAGGCAAGAAGATTTCGCTGGTCTTTCACGACAGCCCTTACGGCAAGGAGCCGATCCCGATGCTGCAGGTGCTGGCAAAGAAGCACGGCTTTGAGTTTACGCCGATCCCGGTTACGCACCCCGGTGTCGAACAGAAGTCGCAATGGCTGGCGATCCGCCAGAATCGGCCGGACTATGTTTTGCTCTGGGGCTGGGGCGTCATGAACGGCACGGCAGTCAAGGAAGCGGCGGCTGTCGCCTATCCGCGCGATAAGATGCTCGGTGTTTGGTGGTCAGGCGCCGAGCCGGATGTGACGCCCGCAGGCGATCAAGCCACTGGTTATAAGGCGCTGATGCTTCAGCATGGCGCGGGCAAGTTCTCAGTGCATGCCGACATCGAGAAGCACGTCTATGCCAAGGGCAAGGGATTGTCGGAGCCTGGCAAGGTGGGCGAAATTCTCTATAACCGCGGCATGGTGAACGCCATGCTCGGCGTGGAGGCGATCCGCAAGGCGCAGGAAAAGTTCGGCAAGAAGCCGCTGACGGGCGAGCAAGTCCGTTGGGGTCTGGAGAACCTCAACCTCTCGGATGCACGTCTCAAGGAACTCGGCTTTGAGGGCATGTTGAAGCCGATCAAGATTTCCTGCTCCGACCACGAGGGCGCGCGCGAGGGACGCGTACAGCAGTGGGACGGCAAGGGCTGGAAAGTCATCTCCGACTGGTATACGGCCAACCAGTCCGACACCGAACCGCTCGTCGACGAAGTTTCCGCGAAGTATGCCGCGGAGAAGAAGATCCCGCCGCGCGACTGCTCGAAAGAAAGCTGAACGCTTCTCAGCGATCCGGGAGGGGCGTTCGCCTCCTGCCGGATCTCTCGAAAGCTGCAACCGTTTGGAGAGGACCACGTGTCAATCCCCAAGGCCTCTACGGCGACAGAAGCGGCAGCGCCGTTTCTGTCGGTCAACAATATCGAGGTTGTCTACAGTCACGTCATCCTGGTGTTGAAAGGTGTATCGCTGGATGTGCCGCGAGGCGGAATCGTCGCGCTTCTCGGCGCCAACGGCGCGGGCAAAACAACGACGCTGAAGGCGATCTCCAATCTGCTGCATGCGGAGCGCGGCGAGGTCACCAAGGGCTCGATCCTGTTCGACGGCGTCGAGGTGCAGTCCCTGTCGCCAAGCGAACTGGTGCGGCGCGGCTGCATTCAGGTGATGGAGGGGCGGCGTTGCTTCGCTCACCTCACTGTCGAAGAGAATCTCCTCACCGGCGCCTTCACGCGCAGAGACGGCAAATCCGCGATCGCGCAGGATCTGGAGCGAGTCTATGCCTATTTCCCCCGTCTCAAGGAGCGGCGTGGTTCGACCGCCGGCTATACGTCGGGCGGCGAACAGCAGATGTGCACGATCGGCCGCGCGCTGATGTCGCGCCCGAAGATGATTCTCCTCGACGAGCCTTCGATGGGCCTCGCGCCGCAGATCGTCGAAGAGATCTTCGAGATCGTGAAGGATCTCAACGTCAAGGAAGGTGTCTCGTTTCTTCTCGCCGAGCAGAACACCAACATGGCGCTCAAATATGCCAGCAACGGATATATCCTCGAAAATGGCCGCGTGGTGATGGACGGCGAGGCGCGGGCGCTCGCTGCAAACGAGGACGTCAAGGAGTTCTATCTTGGCGTCGCCGGGGACAAGCGCAGATCATTCCGCGATGGGAAGCACTACAAGCGGCGCAAACGCTGGCTCGCTTAGGCGACGACGCTAATTGATCGGCCCCCCATTGAAATTATATCGCTATTTCAATGATATATGAGTTCGCGGTTTTATTCTGAAGGGCGCACCACGCTACGGATGTTCCGCGCTGTTCTGCGATATTGTCCGGTGCAGCGCTGGTGAAACACATACGTCCGAACAAATTGAATCCACTCTTTCCTAAAGCTCATCTGCGCGAGACCCCCGTACCGGCCGAACTTCGCAAAGATTGGATCGATGCGACGGCGTGCCGCTGACGGGATCGCGGACGCTGGCGTCGATTGTCAGGTTGAAGTTCGTGCCGTTCGGATCGAACGGATCGCAATCGCCAAGTCCCAGTTCATCGCAACCTTGCCACCAGCCATGCTCGCCCACGACCACGCGCGGATCGAGCTTTTCACTGAAGCGCGCCCGGGCTCGCATTCCGCCGGCCGGGGTGCGCACGTCAACCCAATCTCCGTTGCTGATTCCGCGTGCTGAGGCTGTAGCCGGATTCAGCTCGATCTCCGGGTCCAGTGCGCGCTTGCGCAGGCTCGGCAGTGAACGCTGCTGGGTCTGACAAAAAAGACTTGGCTTCGCGCACGTGAGGATCAGGGGAAAGGACGCAGCCAGGTCGGGGCGGGCAATCGGGCCCATGGTTGGTTCGACAAAATCCGGCATCGCCGAATAGCCGTGATCAAGGAAAGTTTCCGACCAGAATTCGACTTTCCGCGACGGCGTCTCGAAGCCCAGCGCGTTTCCGCTGTCGTCGCTTGCGGCATGCTTGGCATGTCGCGTGATTAGCGGTTTCCGTAGTCCGGCAGGGTGCGCTCGAAGCTCGTCGAGGGTGATGCCGCTGGGAGCAAGTTGCTGCCGGTAAGCGGCATCGACATCGCCGTTCCAGAAATGCTCGCCAAGGCCGAGACGCGCGGCAAGGCCCAAGACAATGTCGGTATCGGACCGTGCCTCGCCGGGTGGGGCGACGATGGCCTGCCTGAGCTGAACGTGCGATTGCGCTTCTGCGCTGATTTCGAATCCGATCTTGAGGGATTCGCGTTCGAAGCAGGAGGCCACAGGCAGCACGATATCCGCAAGCGCCGCCGTCGGCGTCATGAACAGGTCGGCGTGGGCGTAGAATTCGAGCGCGGCCAGCGCCGCGCGTCCGCGAACCGGATCGCCGTGAGCGAGCAGCAAGTTGGCGCCGAACCCGATGAGTCCGCGGACGGGATAGGGCTTGCTTTCGAGAACAGCTCGGTAAAAGTCGCGAGGGGCCACATGGCTCCAGCGCGCCGGTCCGAGCGGGCGCTCGGCAAATCCGACCGCGGGAGCAAGCTGACTTGCCGCGGGCAGGTTCTCCCCGGTGATCGAGCCAGCCGGCACCGCAGGGAACAGCATATTGCCTCCGGCCACATCGAAACTTCCGGTCAGAGCATAGAGCATGGCCATCGCCCGCGCCGTCTCCGTGCTGTTGGCGTGATGCTCGTGCCCGCTCCAGGCATAATAGGAGACAGGCCTGGCGTGCCAGATGGTGCGGGCAGCTTCCTGCAATTGGTCGCGCGCGATCCAGCATGTCGATTCAATTATTTCAGGCGAATATTTGCGGCACAGCGCTGCGTAGCGATCGAAGACCGGTCGGCAAGCGGTCGGACCGTCCCTGGTTGCGACCGTGTATTCGCCTCGCAAGGCAAGGGTCGCGGCGCCTTCCTCGTAGCGGCCAACCGCCGGATCATAGCTGACCACGCGGCTGGATCCTGAATCCCAGGCGACAAATTGTCCGGCGCCGCCGCCAGAAAGGAGGTCATCCGCCCTGAGCAACCTATCTGTATCGGAACGCACCAAAAGAGGTCCGTTGCTCCATGTGCGGACGAACGCTTCATCGTACCATCCGCGTTCGATCATGATATTGGCCAGACCCAGCGCGAGCGCGCCGTCGGTTCCGGGGCGCACCCGCAGCCAGACATCGGCCTTGTTGGCAAGCCCGACGTTGCGCGGATCGATCACGATCAGCTTCATCCCGCGCTTCAGGCCCGCGACCGTCGCGGTCGCATGCGTAATGCGCGTAAACGATGGATTATACCCCCACAGGATCAGGCAGCCGGATTCGGCAATGTCTGCCATCGCGCCGCCGCCACTTCCGGTCGCAACACTGCCGACGCCGAAGACGTAGCGCGTCGCAAAGCCGCGTCCCCAGCCGCACAGCTCAAGCGCCGAGACCATGTTCGGCGTGCCGAATGCATTCATCAGCCTGACAACGAAGGCAGCAGAATCCGCAATGGCGGTCGTCGAAGGCGATGATTGACTGAACGCCACCGCTTCAGGTCCATGCTGCTCGGCGATGCGCCGCATGGCGCTGGCGATCTGATCGAACGCCGCATCCCACGATATTTCCTCCCATCCCGGATCGGAGTCGCCTTTCGGCCGTGTTCGACGCAGCGGTCGCTTCAACCTGTCCTTGTGATAGACCAGTTCGGGAGCCGCTCGGCCCTTGGCGCAAATTGCCGCGCCGGTAGGGTGGGTCGGATCGGGGTCCAGACGTGCAAATCTACCATCCGTCACCGTTGCGACGGTGCCGCAGCGGGCGATGCACAGACTGCAGTACCCTTGCACCTGCCGAACGTTCGGGCTCTCTGCTGACACCACAAACTCCCTTGCGGCAATGAGTGCTGCGTATAGTGGCACCGTATCGCGTCGATCGCCAACTGGTCACGCGGACCGAAGCCATCCTTCAGCAGTCAAGGTTTCCAGCTCGGCGAAATAAGCCTCATGCGGATTCTGGTCGCACCTCGTGTCGAGCTCGCCGCCGCCCGATGTGCTTCTCTGCACCAGGTCGTTCAAGTATCCGAGAAGCACTGAACCGATCGCATGAACGGCTTCGTGACGATCGAGCTCTTCGGACATAAGTCGTTGCGCTGTGCCGCGCACCGGCAGTTCGTGATCAGCAATCTGGTTCTCGACGACGGCGTGAATAACCGCATGCAGTTTCTCGCGTGGGAGACGGATCCGCGCACGTCGATGATACTCCATCACAAGCTCGATCCGTTCCTGTTCGCCCAGCGCGAGCCACTGCTCCGGGTCTGGCTCCATGAATGGATCGTAGCCTCGGATCGCTCCTTTCGCTTGCTCGAGCGCCGATCGGGCGAGTTCCCGCGCCTGCGGATCATCCGGGTGTAATCGGGATGAGGCCTCGTTCAGGCCCTGTGAGTTGAGACAGCACTTCTTGAATTTCTTGCCGCTGCCGCAGGGGCAGGGGTCGTTCCGTCCCACTCCCTTGTATGAATTCACCATGGAAACGCCAGCGATCTAACCAAGCGACAAATTCTGTTCCGAGCCAAGGGACAGCCAAGGGACAATCAAGGGATAATATGGAATAGCGTGGCGAGCCGGGCAAGCCCAGGGTCGGCGACCAGCGCAGTGGTCATGGCCAGACGCGTTCACTCTCTCCGTTCGCTGAGACCCAACTCTGTCCACAGCCACGCGAAATTGTAGCTGGCCATCGGATCATCTGGATCGGCGGACTTCGCCGTCCGGTTCTCCATGATCTTGAGCCACTCAACCACCTTGATCCGTCCGCCCTCCGTCTTGACCGCGGCACGCGGTGTTTGCCCTCCAAGCGCGGGAACCGGTTGATCGAGCACGTCGCGGTAGTGTCGGTCCATGTAATCATGGACAATGGCGCGCTGCTCCTCCGCAGGGATATCGGGCTGGTTTGGCATCGCAGGTTCTCGCGACGCCATGATCTGTTCGATCGATTCCGTCTTGACCGAGGGTTGGCGCAGGCGTCCGCCGAGCGCGTCGGACAGCAGCGCGCATCCGCGGCCGCAGCGCTGTTCGGAGTTGGCACTGAGCACCAACGTCTTGCCCTCCAGCCGTATATCGCCAAGCACGAGCCTGCCCTCGTCGGACCACGTTTCGAGGGTGAGCGTTTCCCGCGATGGCCCATCGTACTCTGATGGGGCGGCGGTTGGCTTGGCTACACCTCTTTCTTCGCTAACCCAGCTCCATGACTTCGAGCTCGTGGTACGAAATTCCGGACGTGCTTCCAAAGCCGCTCTGATATCGCGCCCCGTGGTGCGGGCGGCGAGCGGGAAGCGCGCTTCGCACAGCATCACCTTATCCCCCTCGGCGTTCCGCAAATCGGGAATACGCGGCGACTGAATTCGGTCAATCGCATCGACAAGCCAGAATGTCGTGAATATGGGCGTGATTGCGCGCAGCCTCTCGGTAGGAGAAAGGTCCGAGAACGCGTCGTCGTCGAACTCGTATCCACTCGCCTCGGCCAATTCTCGCTCTTCCTCGCTGCTGAGCGACTCCAGCTTCCGAACGGCCTCGAGCAAGAGTTCCGACGTCTTGTGGTCGAATACCAGCACACCGCCACCGATCTGCGTCCGCGATCCCACATGAACAACGCGCGCGGCAATGCGGTCCCATGGCTTGAGGCTTTGGGTCGCGCTCCGCTCGCTGACCAGGATCGGTTCGTCGTCGCGGATCAGGTCGCGCGCCAGAAACGAAGTGCCAGGGACAACGTCGCTGACCTCATAGAGGCTCATCGTCGATTTTCGCAGCGCGGCCATGTAATTGCGAATCGATGCGGATTCCTTCCAACCGCGGCGCTTGAGATAGTCATCGGTCGCGTTCTCGCCGTCGAATTCACGGGTCAGGAAGTCCTCGAAAGCGCAGGCCCACACCGTGCTCATGAACAGGTCTTCGCCGATGGCCGAAGCGATATCCGCAATCTCGATGCCGAGTTCCTCGCAGGTGGAGGCAAGGTGACATTCAAGGACCCACTCGAACCGATCGGCCCATCGTTCGCGCGTGGACCACCTCATCAGCCCATCGAGCATGTGCTTGCCGGCCATGTTCCTGCTCGCGTCACGGAATTCCCAGTCGCCGCGTAAGCGCGACCGTGCCGCAGATTAGCAGGTCCGCGCCATCTGTTCGATCCGGAACTAGATTTTTCGAAATGACATCAACAGGGCGTTCTGGGCGCCATCATCATCTCGACCGCATGTTCAAGCGGAGATGCTGCGCGGTTCCGGTTCGAGAGCGTCGATAACGTCCTTCGCTCCTGCGATCGCGACCGGGCGGTTGATGGGATGAGGCCCGCCATCCAGCGGTGGCAGGCTGATGGCGGCGCGCAGGCCCTTCTGCGTGTTCATCAAGCTGATATCGCCGCCGTGATGGCGGACAATGGTTCGGGCTATGGACAGACCGAGACCCACGCCTCCGGTTTCGCGGTTCCGCGAATTCTCCGTCCTGAAAAACGGCGTAAAAACCTGCTCTCTGGCATCCTCAGGAATACCGGGTCCATCGTCCGAAACGATGATTTCGATACCGTCTGCTCGCTTTTCCACGCTGACCCGCGCCCGCTCGCCATAGCGGATAGCATTCTCGACGAGGTTACGGCACGCGCGGCGGAGTGCGTCTGGTCGGCAGCTGTAGCTGATCCTCTGCCCCTCGGAGAAGGAAACGTCATAACCGAGTTCTGCGAGATCGTCGCAGAGACTTTCCACGAGAGCCGGGAGGTCCACGGTCCGGGTATTTTCTGTGGCCGCATCTTCGCGAGCGAATGCGAGGGTCGCCTCTGTCATTGTCTGGATCTCCGCAATTGTGGCGAGCATTTTCTGGCGGGCGTCCTCGTCGGGTACGAATTCTGCACGCAAGCGGAGCGAGGTCAGAGGTGTGCGCAGATCATGGCCGATGGCGGCCAGCATTTTGGTGCGGTCGTCGACGAAACGATGCAGGCGCGCTTGCATGCGATTGAATGCCTCGGCGGTGCGTCGGATATCGTCGGGGCCGGTTTCCGGCAGCGGTACGATCTCCTGACCACGACCGAGGGCCTCGGCCGCTACGGCGAGGCGGCGCAATGGTTGCGCAATGCCGCGTGCGGCAAACACGGCAATGATGGACAACGACAACGCCGAAAGGCCGAGCGCTAGGGTGGATTTGGAGGTCCAGAAGCCGTCTTGCGCGGGTTTGGCAAATGCTGTGTTCAGCCACGCGCCGTTCGCCAGCTGAACGGCCAAGCCCATGCCGGTGGCGTCATCGAGATAAAGAAACTTCGCTGGTCGGGACAGCGGCCAGGCTTCCGGCTTTAGGTCGATCCAATGTGAGGAGGTGGCGCTGCTACTGCTGGCAGTGTTTCGGGCGAAATCCGGTCTCACCTCGGCGGGCACGCTGTGGCCGGGAAAGGATACGCGCGGCAATGGCTGCGCCAAGCGCTCCCATGCTTCCTCTCGCCACGCGAAGGCATCCTTCAGACCGTTGGTCGATATCCAGTATCTCGCCGAGCTGGTGTTACTGGCATTCAGGATATCGGTCTGCAGCGCCGAAGGCGTCGCTTCCAAGACCCGGGCGAGCGAGGCGCACCGGCTGAATATCTCGCCCTTGGCAGCCTTCCGAATCGCCTGCCCATGCTCATCCCAGGAAATGAGGAACACGATTGCTTGCGACAGCACGAGCGATAGCAGCGTGAAACAGATGAAGCGGGCCGCCAGGCTGCGCGTCCACAAGCTCATCATGGTTGCTCGACCTCCGCGACGAGGCTGTATCCACCACCCCAGTGAGTCTTGATCAAGGCTGGTACCTTCGGGTCGGCCTCGATCTTCTTGCGCAAGCGGCTGACCTGATTGTCGATGCTCCGGTCGAACGGATCGGCATCTCGGCCGACCGTCAGGTCAAGGAGCTGATTGCGGCTGAGTACCAAGCCAGGGTGGTCGAGAAATGCGCACAGGAGGCGGAACTCCGCCGTGCTGAGCGGCACGGCAACGCCGTCATGTCCAACCAACTCGCGCCGGTTGACGTCAAAGGTCCACCGGTCGAAACGTACAACCTTGGTCGCGAGCCGGCCCTTTTGCGGCGGGAGGCTTTGGACTCGTCGAAGAACAGCCTTGATACGGGCGAGGAGCTCGCGGGGATTGAATGGCTTAGTCACGTAGTCATCGGCGCCTACTTCCAGGCCGACGATTCGATCGGTCTCCTCCGCCATGGCAGTCAACAGGATAACGGGGAGGTCTGTGGTGCTGCGCAGATGGCGGCAGAGCGACAATCCGTCCTCGCCTAGCATCATGATGTCGAGAACCACCAGGTCCAGAGCACTTCGTTCGAGCAAACGGCGCAGCGCCACGGCGCTCTCCGCAAGGCTGATGCGGTAGCCATGCTGCATCAAATATTTGCCGACCAGATCGCGGATGTCGCGATGATCGTCCACGACGGCGATGTGCGGTGCCGAGTCCATCTCGTTGCTCCGTTCCGCATGATACTGATGTCCAGCACCCAGCCCATCGGAAAAGTGTAACAGAATGTATCGGCCGCGTGCGATCGACCGAAGCCAAATCCTGCGGCACAGCTTTGCTGACAGCATCATGGCGTCAGGTCAGGACCGCAAGATGCCGGCCTATTCCGAGAGGAACTGTCCCGTTGTGCAGATCCGGATCCGGGTTGAAACATCCTGGACACAAATTGTCGCAGAACCTCGTCCGGGTGAGCCGTCTTTGTCGCAAATTGTCGCCAGCTCAATGTCCTGCCAAGACCTGATGCAATTTGGGGAGCCGCATTGAAAGCAAGGTCAGTGAAGAGCGGCTGACAGGAGCAATCGTCAGCGAACACGGCTCCTACCTGCCACGAACCATGCAGATGCAGCATCCGTGAGACAGATCGCGACAATTCCGGGTAGTGATCGGCAAAGTTCTGCGACAACCGGACCCCATCGTGCGCATATCCAACGAACCAGGAGCGCTACATGTGCGCGATAGACGCCGTTTCTCCCAGGGCAGTTCCGGAAATCTCGAGAGGCGCATCAGCGGG
Organism: Bradyrhizobium sp. 142; assembly: GCF_023074015.1. Classification (NCBI taxonomy): domain Bacteria; kingdom Pseudomonadati; phylum Pseudomonadota; class Alphaproteobacteria; order Hyphomicrobiales; family Nitrobacteraceae; genus Bradyrhizobium; species Bradyrhizobium sp. 142. Next base: position 26,972 of record NZ_JADPKQ010000446.1, on the reverse strand, counting down.
GAGCGATGAAGACGATGCCTCACGGAAGCGACTCATTCTTCGCAGGGCCGCATTTCGGGTAAGTTGGCTTCTTGTCTTCGTGTTGCGGAATGCCTCGACCTCAGCCGCGCCCCTTGATTTGACGCCTGGTGCAGGTCGCATGGCCATTTCACGCCTCGTGACGGAAGGCGACAGCTTGGCGTGCGGAAAAAATCCTAAGTTCGTATGCGAGTGCCCGACCGTACTTCGTCAAACAGTAGGGTGCGCGGTCCATTTCGATTAGGCGGGGAATTACGGTGACAGTGCACCAAAGTCTTATGCTGCCTTGTAGGAAACGATCTTCTTGATCTCCGGTGCGAGCACGTCTTCGGCCGTTTCGAGATCGAATCGCGCCTGCATGTTCATCCAGAACGCGGCGCCAGTCTTGAGGAATTTGCCCAGCCGCAGCGCGGCGTCGGCCGTGACCGGCTTTTCTTGGCGCGCAATGCGCTCGATCCGGGTGCGCGGGACGTGCAGAGCGGCTGCGACCGCGTAGGGCGTCAGCTTGAGCGGAACGAGAAATTCTTCACGCAGGATTTCGCCGGGATGAATTGGCGGAAGCTTTTTTGCCATCTGCGAACTCCTCTTGGTCGGCCGGGGGCGGCCGGTTTGATTAGTGATAGTCCGTGATCTCGACATCTTCTGGACACGCAGCGGTCCACCTAAACACGATCCGCCATTGATCATTGATGCGGATCGAGTGCTTGCCCGCCAAATCACCTCTAAGAGCTTCAAGGCGGTTACCTGGAGGCGACTTCAACGCGTCGAGAAACTCGGCGGCGTCCACCATGATATATGGCAAGACCTTCGTATCTCAACGAGATACTATTTGCGAGTGCTTCGCGCAGGTCGGCCGGACGTGCGGGCCTTGGGCCGTCGGGCAAAACAGCCAAAATCGGGGTCAATCCCTCCCCGCAAAAGCATTCCACTTTACCGAAATTCGGGTTTGCCGCGAGACCGCGGGCGCGCATCTGCGATCTGTCTCCCGAATTGTTGCCGCGGCATCGCTGCTTGATCACCCAATATACGTCCTGCGAGCATCGGACCTTCCGCGCAAGCATGATGCATCGGCTCCAGTGGAGGTGGTCGTTGGTCCCGGAATCTGCCTTGATGCGGCCCGGATGTGCCTCCGGAGTTGCCGCCGGCCTTTGGAGGTTCTGGCTTTCTGCTTTCGGGAGTAACAAGATGAGCGGCTTGGTGATCTCTGGCGGCCGGGTGGTGGATCCCGCCAGCGGGATGGACGCGATCGGCGATGTAGCGGTGGTGGATGGCCGGATCGCCGCGGTCGGCTCCTCGCTCGGCGGCGCCGAGCGGGTGATCGACGCGACCGGGCTCGTGGTGGCGCCCGGCTTCATTGACCTGCACGCGCATGGCCAGTCGATCCCGGCCGACCGCATGCAGGCCTTCGACGGGGTGACGACGACGCTTGATCTCGAGGCCGGCGTGCTGCCGGTCGCATCCTGGTATCAGCGCCAGGCCAGGAAGGGCCGCGTGCTGAACTACGGCGCCGCCGCCAACTGGGCGTTTGCGCGCATCGGCGCGATGACGGGCTCGAATGCTGAAAGCTCGCTGGAGGCATTCGGCAACGCCATGCGCGATCGCCGCTGGATCGACAACGTCGCAAGCGATGCGGAAGTGGCCGGTATCCTCGAACGCCTTGCGCGCGGCCTGAACGAGGGTGGCATCGGCATCGGAATTTTGAACGCCTATGCGCCGGGCGCCGGTGTGCAGGAATTGACTGCGGTCTGCCAGCTCGCGGCGGCACAGGATGTGCCGACCTTCACCCACGTCGCCTACATGTCGCGCATCGATCCCGAAAGCGCAGCCGAAGCCTATATCCGCCTGATCGGCTATGCCGGCGCCACCGGCGCGCACATGCATATCTGCCACTTCAATTCGTCGAGCAAGACGGACGTCGAGCGTTGCCGCGTGCTGATCGCAAAGGCGCAGGCGCAGGGCCTGCCCATTACGGTGGAAGCCTATCCCTATGGCACCGGCTCGACCGTGCTGGCGGCAGCCTTCTTCAGCGATCCTGAGTTCGTCGAGCGCAACGGCACCGGCTACGACTCGGTGCAGCGCGTGACCGACGGTCATCGTTTCCAGGCCCGCGAGGAGCTGCTGAAGGCGCAGGCGGAAGAGCCGTCCTCGCTGGTGTTGTGGCATATCCTCGATACCGAGAACAATTCGCATCATCGCGATCTCCTCGACATGTCGGTGCTGTATCCCGGCGGTGCGATCGCGTCAGACGCGATGCCATGGACGCTGCCCGACGGCAGCACCTACACTGGCGACGCCTGGCCGCTTCCGGACGACACCACCTCGCATCCGCGCTCGGCCGGCTGCTTCACAAAATTCATCCGCGAATGGGTGCGCGAGCGCAAAACCGTGTCGCTGCTGGAAGGCGTGCGCAAATGCGCACTGATTCCAGCCGAGATCCTGTCGCAGAGCACGCCCGCGATGCGCGCCAAGGGCCGGCTTCAGGTGGGCGCGGACGCCGACATCGTGGTGTTCGACTACGAGAAGCTCAGCGACCGCGCGACCTTCACGGCGATGAACCGTCCGTCGGAGGGTGTGCGGCATCTCGTGGTCAGCGGCGAGGTGCTGATCAGCGACGGTGTGCTGGACGTCGCGGCGCGGCCCGGCCGGCCCGTGCGCCGGCCCGTCGTCGAGGGCTGACACATGCCGGTCCCGATTCTCCTGGTGACGGGTTTCCTGGGGGCGGGCAAGACCACGGTCGTGAACCACCTGCTGGCGCATGCCGGGGGACGACGGATCGCCGCCGTGGTCAACGATTTCGGCGCGATCAATGTCGATGCGGAGCTGATCGCGGGCGCAAGCGACGGCGTGGTGAGCCTTGCCAATGGCTGCATCTGCTGTTCGCTTGAAGGCGATCTGCTGCGCACGCTTGCCACCCTGCTGCGGCGAGATCCGCGGCCGGAGTACATCGTCATCGAAACCAGCGGGGTGGCCGATCCCGCCGACATCGTGCGCAATCTGATGGACCCGATGATCCTGCGCGAGGCGCCGCTGGAGACGGTGCTCTGCGTGATGGACGTAGGCACGCCGCTGGCTGCCTTGGATGACGCGCTGCTGCGCGCACAGTTGCGCGCGGCCGATATCGTGGCGTTGAGCAAGCTGGATCTGGCCGACGAAGGGACGGACGTCCGGATGCGCGAAGCCATCCGCGCGCAGCGCGTGCCTGCCGTGGTGGTCGATGCGAAACACGGCGAGATTCCGTCCGCGCTGCTGTTTCCCGCGGACGTCGATCGTGTGCCCGCAACGCGCGAGGTCGGGCCGCGACGGCCGGCAGAGGAGCGCTTCGAGACGCTGAGCTGGACCTCGGACCGGCCAATCTCGTTGCCGCGCCTACAGCAGGCCATCGGCCAGCTGGCGCCGAAGCTCGCCCGCGCCAAGGGCCTGTTCGAGACGGTCGAGCGGCCCGGGCGTCTGACGGTGTTTCAATTCGCCGGCGGCCGCGCGGCGCTCGCGCCCGGTGACGCGCCTGCAGCAGGCGTGCCGCGGACCCGCATCGTCTTCATCGCCGAGCTCGGCGTTCTCTCGAAGGCGGAGCTCGACGGGATCATGGAGGCGTGTGTTGCAGGTGGGGAAGGCTCGTAGCTCCGATGCAGCTTTTTCGGAACGCAGCACTATCACTCCCCCTCCGGCTCGGTCGGCTTCTCAGTCATCTCTTCGGCACGGAGCGGCGGAGCGCCGTGCGGGCCGCGCAGCCGGATCATCGTGTCGATCACGTCGACATCGATCATCAGCATGTCGAGATCGCGCGTCATCTCGCGCACCTCCTGGCCCTTGCGCGCCAGCTCTTCGGATACGTCGACCGCCATCCTGCGCTCTTGCCGTGCGTGTTGACGAATAGCTTCGCGCCCATCCATTCCAGCCGCGCCCGCTGGGTGTCGCGCTCGAACTTCTTCTCCACGTAGCGCCGCCGCGCCTCCGCATAGGCGGCGGTCAGCGCGGTTTCCGGCAGGCTCCACAATAGCTCGACCGACATGGTCATGCCGTTTCAGGTCCCCGGGGCTTCGGATCGGCGGAGGTCTCGCTCCGCAGCCCATCAAAACCTTTCGGCGGAGGATTCTCAAGGGCCGTTCGCGCCCCCGGCCTCATGCAAATTGCGCCAGGCCGTGGCAAGACTGTCGCCCATACGACCGATCTCGTGCTCGACAAGGCGACTGAAACCGTCAGCAGAAAGCAAGCGCGTTACCGCATCCCCGTTCCCGGTGCCGACGAACCGGCAGACGACCGCCTCCAGCTCACCGGCATCCCTGCGGCGCGCCACCGCGAGCAGTGTCATCCGATTGCGTCTCGTCCGCAAGAATTGTGGATCATCGATGATCTCGTCAATGCAACGTGGGACTTCCCACAGGCCAGCTCTTCATCACCATCGTCCAATCGAGGGCGCGCGATTGAACCTGCCGGTCCGGGAGGATGAGACCGGCCGTGCGGAAGATCGTTGCGAGTCCCCGGACGGGGTGCAGTGCCCAATCCGCGCCTGCGGTCGAGAACCAGCACGCGAACTGTTCGCGCGCGACATCAACGCGGTCCTGCTGCGCGGCGACGATCGCCCGCAGGATGCCGTGCTCGCTGTCCGACACGCGCGGACAAATGGGGCAGTGAACCTCGATGGCGGTGTGGGCCGTGCATGCGAAGATCTCAATCAGCGCTTCGAGCGAGGGCACGGCATCGCCGACACGAAAATGGTCATACACTTGCTGGATATCGGCTGCGGTCGGAACGGCGCTTCCGCTGCGGACCTTGGCCCGGAAACCCCAGATGAACAGCCGCTCCGCTGCGCTCAAGGTGGGGAGTTCGAGGGATCTTGCGTGTGTCGATGGATGCATGGAGCCTCCGGTCTTTGGCTGCGCGCACCGCGGTTGGCGCTGGAAATCTTCGTCGATCGTTCTGCCAGAGCCTTGCCCAAGTCAACGCGCGGAAGGCCGATATCGAGGTCTTCTAGACTTGCAGCGCTTGAACGTCCCCTGTTTGGAATCATTCAACCCGCGCGCAAGCCTCGCGCCGGCGAGGCTGTCGATGGCGCGCCATTGACCCGTCCACGTAATTCTGCGGGATTTCGGGGACCCGATTGCTTAAAGCTTTGCTAAGGCGTTCAGGATAAACTGGCATATCTGCATTGCCAATTCATGCGAGCACCGATGATTTTTTCCCGCATCAGTTTCAAGCTGGTTCTGATCGTTGCCATCAGCCTTGTCGGCATGATCGCGCTGGCGCCAATTGCGCTCTCGACCCTGCGGAGCCAGATGGTCGCCGATCGCCAGGCCAAGACGCAGCATATGGTCGATATCGGCTACGGCATTCTGGCGCATCACCAGAAGCTCGAAAGCGAGGGAAAGCTGATGCGCGAGCAGGCGCAGGCCGCGGCGATCGCGGAGATCAAGAGCCTGCGTTACGACAAGGTCGAGTATTTCTGGATCAACGACCTGACACCCAAGATGGTCATGCATCCGATCAAGCCCGAGCTCGACGGCAAGGACCTCTCCGGGATGAAGGATCCCTCCGGCAATACGCTATTCATGGGCTTCGTCGACGTCGTGAAAAAGCAGGGCGCGGGCTTCTACAGCTATCTCTGGCCCAAGCCCGGCTTCGAGCAGCCGGTGGCCAAGATCTCCTATGTTAAGGGCTTTGCGCCCTGGGGCTGGATCATCGGTACCGGCATCTATCTCGACGACGTCGACGCCGCCTTCCGTCAGAATGCCATGACGCTTGCGCTGGTGTGCCTGGCGGTATTTGTCCTCGTGCTCGGCTGCTCCTTCGTGATCGGCCGCAGCGTCACCCGGCCGCTGGCCAAGATCACTGCGCTCACCGAGCGCCTCGCCGCCGGCGACAGCGCGTTCGATGTGCCCGACACCCACCGCCGCGACGAGGTTGGCGGGCTCGCCAAGGCGCTCGCCGTGTTCAAGGACAATGCGTCGGCGGTGCGCCAGATGCACGCAGAGCAGGACGAGCTGAAGCGCAAGGCCGACGACGAGAAGCGCAAGACGATGGCCGATCTCGCCGGCAGGTTCGAGGCCAGCGTTCAGTCCGTCGTCCGCGACGTCTTCAACGAGGCGCGCGAGATGCAGCAGGCCGCACGAGGCATGTCCGAGACCGCGAACAAGGCAACTGAGCGTGCCTCCTTCGTCGCCACCGCTTGTCAGCAGGCCTCGAGCAACGTGCAGACCGTGGCCTCCGCCGCCGGCGAATTGTCGTCCTCGATCTCCGAGATCAGCCAGCGCGTCACGCAGGCAGCAAGCGTAGCCGACAAGGCCGCTGCCGACGGCCAACGCACCAACGATACCGTGCAGGGGCTTGCCGCCGCCGCGCATAAGATCGGCGAGGTCATCGATCTCATCAACCAGATCGCCTCCCAGACCAACCTGCTCGCGCTCAACGCCACCATCGAGGCAGCGCGCGCCGGCGAAGCCGGCAAGGGCTTTGCCGTGGTCGCAAGCGAGGTGAAGTCGCTGGCGAGCCAGACCGCAAAGGCCACCGACGAGATCGGCGCGCAGATCTCGGCGATCCAGGCCGAGACCAACCAGGTCGTCGGCAACATCGAAAGCATCCGCAGCACCATCATGGAGGTCAACGAGATCTCGTCCTCGATTGCAGCCGCAGTCGAGGAGCAGGGCGCCGCGACGCAGGCGATCGCTCACAGCGTGCAGGAGGCGGCCTCCGGAACCGACCAGGTCTCGCGGAACATTTCCGGCGTCACCGATGCGACGGCCGAGACCGGCCAGGCCGCCGGCCTCGTATTGCAATCGAGCGGCCGGCTGACGCAGAAGCTGCAATCGCTCCAGGACGAAGTCAGCACCTTCGTTGCCGGCGTGCGGGCGGCCTAGTATAGCAGGAGGATGGCTCCCAATTCCGGTCGGCGCACGCGCATCCTTCTGATCAATCCCAACAGCCTCGAGGCGACCACCGCAATGATGGTCGCCATCGCCAAATCTGCAATGACGAACGGCTTCGACATCGTTGGCGCCACCGCAACCCGCGCGCCGCAGATGATCGTGACGCCGGACGCGCTTGAGGCGGCAGCGCCTGAAGTTGCCGAGATTGCACAGGCGCACGAGCGTGCCTGCGACGGCATCATCGTTGCGGCACTCGGCGATCCCGGCCTGAATGCGATCAGGGCAGCCACGGGCCTGCTAGCGGTCGGCATCGGTGAGTCGTCGATGCTGGAAGCCGGAGCGAATGGCCGCCGTTTCGGCGTGGCGACCACGACGCCGCTGCTCAAATCGAAGATCGACGCCTTGCCAGACGCGCTGGGATTGCGGTCAGGCTATACCGGCACCCGCCTTGCCGAAGGCGATCCGCAAGACCTGATGCGCGACCCGGCGCGCTTGCGTGCAGCTCTCGCCGGTGCGGTTGAGGCCTGCATCGCGCAGGACGGGGCCGAGGCGGTGATCATCGGCGGCGGGCCGCTCGGCGAGGCCGCGCGCGAGCTTCAGCCGATGTTCGCCATGCCGGTCATCGCCCCGATCCCGTCTGCCGTGGGGCGGATTATTCGCCTCATCGCAGCCCCTACGGCCAGCTGATATTCCGGCCCGCGGGACCGGCCGTGGCGACCGGCTTCCTCTCTCTTGACGGCTGCGGCCAAAGTGAAGAAGCAGGATGACAGAACCTGCCGTCGCGCTTGCTTGCAGGCATGGAGACCACTGCATGTCGTTCAAGAAACTCCTGATCGCCAATCGGGGCGAGATCGCCATCCGCATCGCGCGCGCGGCGGCCGATGCCGGCATCGCGACGGTTTCGATCCATCCCGCCGACGATGCGCTGTCGCTGCACGTGCGCATTGCCGACGAGGCGGTCGAAATCCCCGGCCGCGGTGCCCGCGCGTATCTCGATATCGAGGCCGTGGTGACCGCGGCGAAGGGCGCCGGCTGCGATGCCGTGCATCCCGGATACGGCTTCCTCAGCGAGAACGCCACCTTCGCAAAGGCCTGCACAGCCGAAGGTCTTGCCTTCGTCGGGCCGAAGGCGGCCGCGCTGGAGCTGTTCGGCGACAAGGTCGCGGCGCGCCAGCTTGCCAAGCGCTGCGGTGTGCCGATTGTCGCCGGCACGAGCGGCCCATCGACGCTGGACGAGATCACAGCCTTCTTCGCTTCACTCGGCGGCAACGCAGCAATCGTGATCAAGGCAATGGCCGGCGGCGGCGGCCGCGGCATGCGCGTGGTCGAGAACGCCCCCGATCTTGCGGAAGCCTATGCGCGCTGCCAGTCCGAGGCCAGGGCGGCATTCGGCTTCGACGGTGTCTACGCCGAGCGCCTGATCCGGCAGGCGCGCCACATCGAGGTGCAGATCATCGGCGACCGCCATGGCGCGATCAGCCATCTCTGGGAGCGTGAGTGCACCATCCAGCGCCGGCACCAGAAACTGATCGAGGTCGCGCCGAGCCCCTCGCTGAGTGAGCCCCTGCGCGGCCGCATCATCGAGGCGGCGAAGCAGCTTGCGGCGGCGGCGTCCTACGACAATCTCGGCACGTTCGAATTCCTGGTCGATGGCAGCGCGGATGACAGCTTTGCCTTCATCGAGGCCAATCCGCGGCTCCAGGTCGAGCACACAGTCACCGAGGAAGTGCTTGGCCTCGACCTCGTCCGCGCCCAGCTCGCGGTCGCTGCAGGCGCTTCGCTGGCCTCGCTCTGTCTGGCGCAAAGCGCAATTCCAAAGCCGCGCGGCTATGCGATGCAGCTCCGCGTCAACATGGAGACGCTGGACGAGACTGGCGCGACCCATCCGACCGGCGGCGTGCTCGCCGTGTTCGAGCCGCCGTCGGGGCCCGGCGTCCGGGTCGATAGTTTCGGCTATGCCGGCTACAAGACCAGCGCTGCCTTCGACTCGCTGCTCGCCAAGGTCATCGTGCATACGCCGGGCGATGCCTGGCACGATGTGGTCGCCAAGGCTTCGCGTGCCTTGCGTGAATTCCGGATCGACGGCGTCGTCGCCAACATCGCCTTTCTCCAGGCGGTGCTGGCGCATCCGGATTTCGTGGCCAACCGCATCGCGACCGACTTCATCGATCGCAATATCGCGAGGCTCGTGGAGGCGGCCGATGGCGCGGCCAAGCCGCTCTACTTTGCTGCGACAGAGCGAAGCGGCGGTCCGGGGACCGAAGCGCACCTCGACCGACGAGTGCCTGAAGGCGCAGTGATGGTCGCTGCACCTCTGCAAGGAACCATCGTCGTCATTCAGGTGAAGGAAGGCGAGATCGTGCGCCCGGGCCAGCAGCTTGCCGTGATCGAGTCCATGAAGATGGAACATCTGGTCATGGCCGAGCAGGGCGGCCGCGTCATGAAGCTTCTTGCCGGCGACGGTGTCACGTTGATGCATGGTGAGGCGGTCATGTATATCGAGCCGCTCGACGTTGCGGCCGATGCGTCGACGGCGGAAGCCGATGTGGACCTCGATCACATCCGCCCCGATCTCGCCGAGCTGATCGCGCGCCAGGCCAACACGCTCGATGCGAACCGGCCCGCCTCGGTCGAGCGTCGCCGCAACACCAACCAGCGCACCGCGCGCGAGAACGTCGCCCAGCTCGTAGACGAAAACTCGTTCATGGAATATGGCAGCCTCGCGATCGCGGCGCAGCGCCGCCGCCGCAAGCTCGACGATCTCGTCAAAAACACGCCCGCGGACGGCCTCATCATGGGCGTCGCCACCGTCAACGCCGAACAGTTCGGTGCGGAAGCCGGCCGCTGCATCGTCGTGGCCTATGACTACACGGTGCTCGCGGGCACGCAGGGCCACATGAACCACAAGAAGATCGACCGCATGCTGACCCTTGCGGAAGACTGGCGCGTGCCGCTGGTGTTTTACGCGGAGGGCGGCGGCGGCCGGCCCGGCGACACCGACCGGCTCGGCATGACCGGTCTCGATGGCCCATCTTTCGTGCAGTTCGCAAGGCTCTCCGGCCTTGTGCCTGTGATCGGAATCGTCTCCGGCTATTGCTTTGCCGGCAACGCCGCGATGCTCGGCTGCTGCGACGTCATCATTGCCACCAGGAACGCCTCGATCGGCATGGGCGGCCCTGCCATGATCGAGGGCGGCGGCCTCGGCGTCTATCACCCGGCCGAGGTCGGCCCGGTCTCGTTCCAGTCCCCGAATGGCGTCATCGACATCCTTGTCGAGGACGAGGGGGAGGCGACGCGGGTCGCGCAGAAGTACCTGTCCTATTTCCAGGGCGCGGTGACACAGTGGCAGGCTGCCGACCAGCGCCTGCTGCGCCGCGCGATTCCGGAGAACCGCCTGCGGGTCTACGACATCCGCAGCGTGATCGATCTCGTTGCGGACAACGATTCCGTGCTGGAGCTGCGCCGCGACTACGGCGTCGGGATGGTCACCGCGCTGATCCGCATCGAAGGCAAGCCGTTCGGCCTGATCGCCAACAATCCGCGCCATCTTGGCGGCGCGATCGACGCCGATGCCGGCGACAAGGCCGCGCGCTTCCTCCAGCTCTGCGACGCCTTCGATCTCCCCATCATCTCGCTCTGCGACACGCCCGGGTTCATGGTCGGGCCCGAAGCCGAGAAGACCGCGATCGTGCGCCACGTCTCCCGCATGTTCGTCACCGGTGCGAGCCTCACCGTGCCGCTGTTCGGCATCGTGCTGCGCAAGGGCTATGGGCTCGGCGCGCAGTCGATGATCGGCGGCGGCTTCCATGCCTCCTTCTTCACCGCGGCCTGGCCGACCGGCGAGTTCGGCGGCATGGGTCTCGAAGGATACGTCCGCCTCGGCTTCCGTAAGGAAATGGAGGCGATCGCCGATCCAGCCGAGCGCGAGACCTACTACCGCAACAAGGTCGCCGAGCTCTATGCCAACGGTAAGGCGGTCTCGATCGCGTCCGTGTTCGAGATCGACAACGTCATCGACCCTGCGGAGACGCGGCGCTGGATCATGGCGGGCCTGCGTTCGGTGCCCAAACCGCCTGCGAGGACGACGAAGAAGCGGCCCTGCATCGATACGTGGTGAGGGCGGTGCAGCAATTTGATTGCGCTGTGCCCGTTCCCGGTTCCCAATTGACATCCCTGCCTGTGGTGCCAGACTTTGTACAATACAGGGTGGAGACGTCCGCGATGGTCAGCCTTTCGGCCTCGAACCATGTCGCCCGGGTCTTGTCCGTCGCCAGTCATGTGGCCGACGTCGATTCCTCCTCGCGGATCGCCAGTTCCTGGCGGCGCTGCCTGATCAGCCACAAGCTGGATCCCGCCCGTCAGGGTCCGCCGCAGACGCTGACCGAAGCGGAGGTCCGGCACGTCGCTGAGCCGATGGAGCAACTGATCCGGCAGGCAACGCCGGAACTGGAGGATCTCGCCCGCGTGCTGCGCGATGCCGGCTATTGCGTCAATCTCGCCGACCCCAGCGCCACAATGCTTTGGAGCCGGCTGCCCGGCGCCGCCGATACCGAAATCTTCATGCGCTGGAAGGTCTACACCGGCTCGAACTTCTCCGAGGCCTTCGAAGGCACCAATGGGCTCGGCACGGCGCTGGCTGAGCAGAAGCCGATCCTGGTGCATCGCGACGAACATTTCCGCGCGCAATGGAGCATGTTCTCCTGCGCGGTGACGCCGCTGTTCGATGAAGCTGGTCGCCTCGCCGGTGCCGTCAACATCACGTCCTGCCGCGATGACCTCAGCCGCACCGCGCACCAGCTCGCGCTGGCCGTGGCCATCGAAGCGACGCGGCGGATCGAGGGCGCGATCTTCCGCGGCCATTTCCGTAATGCCTGGATCGCGACCGTGCCGGGGGACAGCGGCCTGCTCGCCTATGATGATGACCGCCGCATCGTTGGCGCTTGCCGGTCGGCGCGTGCGCTGCTGGGCCTCACCGACGGACTGATCGCATCAGGCATCGATCTGTCGCGTTACATCAAATTCGATCAGGCAGCACATGGCACCGACGATCCGGTCGAGCTGCGCCGCGCTGATGGCAGCTCGTTGGGCCAGGGCCATATCGCGCCCCCGTTGCGCGCCAGGTCGTCCGCGCGTCCGGTTGCGTCCCGCCGCGAGGCCCCGATCGACCGCTTCGACGCCCTGCACCGGCTCGCCGGCCGCGATCCCGGCCTGATCAGAAGCGTGAAGCGGCTCAGAAGCATCGGCGATCACAATCTGCCGGTGCTGCTGCATGGCGAGACCGGGGTCGGCAAGGACGTCTTCGCGCGTGCCATTCACGCGGCCAGCAACCGCGCGCGCAACAACTACGTCGCGCTGAACTGCGCGGCGATGCCGGAAAGCCTGATCGACGCCGAACTGTTCGGCTACGAGGCCGGCGCCTTCACCGGCGCGCGGCGCGACGGCTCGAAAGGCCTGATCGTGCAGGCCGATGGCGGCACGCTGTTCCTGGACGAGATCGGCGACATGCCGATCGCGCTCCAGACCCGTCTGCTTCGCGTGCTGGAGAACCGCGAGGTCTGGCCGCTCGGCGCGCTCAAGCCGATGCCGGTTGACATCCGCCTGATCAGCGCCACCCATCGCGATCTCGGTCACATGGCGGAGGAGGGCGCCTTCCGCGCGGACCTTTATTTTCGCCTGCGCGGCTTGGAAGTGCGACTGCCGGCACTGCGCGAACGCGCCGATCGGGACGACGTCATCCGCCAGATCGCGAGCGAGGAGGCGCCGTTTTGCCGGCTCTCGCAGGAAGCCTGGTCGCTGCTCTCGACCTATCCGTATCCCGGCAACATGCGCCAGCTCCGCCACTTGCTGCGGCTCGCCGGCTGCACGGCGGAGAATGGCATCATCACCGATGCCGATCTCGATCTGCCGCCGTTCGGTGGAAGGGCGGAGCCGGACCTCGCGGCAGCGGAACGCGCGACGATCACGGAAGCACTGCGCAAGCATGGCGGCCGGGTGACTGAGGCGGCGCGAGCGCTGAAGCTCAGCCGCGCGACGCTGTATCGGAAGATCAAGACGCTGAAGATCGCGACTGCACAGTAGCATTCAACTGCTCTTGTCAGCGGCGCTCTTTCTTTCCCTCTCCCCTTGTGGGAGAGGGTGGATCGCCGCAGCAGCGAGACGGGTGAGGGGCCTCTCTCCGCGATTCCTCTCACCCGTTGTGTGCGTGGAGACACCCCTCATCCGGCGCGCTACGCGCGCCACCTTCTCCCACAAGGGGAGAAGGAAAGAGTCATCTGCCTCCTCACGAAAAATCGCTCCAGCTCAGATGCCGCGAGTCGAGATCGCCGACGGTTACGGTGCCGCGCATCTCGCGCGGGGTGTGGAAACTGCTGCGGAGATAGACGAGCGGGGTGGCTTCCGTCGCGTGCGACACGCCGCTCACCTCGCCGACGAAGATCGAATGCGTCCTGGTCTCGAATTCCTGTGCCAGTAGGCAGTCGAACGCCGCGACCGCATCCGTCAGAACCGGCGCGCCGGTTGCGCCGCGCGTCCACTGGCCGAAGGCAAAACGGTCGTCGCCGTTGACGCCCTTTTGGCCGCTGAAGGTCAATGCCAGCAGCGCGTGATCCTCGTGCAGGAAGTTGATTGCAAAGGCGCCTTCCTCGCGGATGCGCACGTGCGCACTGGCGTTGCGGTTGACGCAAACGATCAGCGAGGGCGGATTGTCCGACAGTGAGCAGGCCGAGGTCACCGTCAGCCCGGTGCGGGTGCCGTGCTCGGCCCCTACCGTCACCAGCGCGACGGCGCCGGCGCATTGGCGCATCGCCTGCTTGAAATCCTTTGCATCGATGCTCACGCCTGAGCCTCCGAAAATGAAGCGAGTGCGGCACGGTCGCGCCGCACCCGCTTGCGGTCAAGCCGCCTTCTTCGCGGAGCCGAGATGCAACAGCCGCGGCATCACCTCGTTCTTGAGCAGCGAGAGCGAGTGGTGCCAGGCTTCCGCCTTGTGCTTGTAGTCGAAGCCGAACACCAGGAGCACGCCGAAGCCGCCGACCTCGTCGTAGATCTTCTCGATCTTCTCGGCGACGGTGGCGGGCGAGCCGACGATCCAGTTCCGCTTGGCGCAATATTCGACGGTGACGTCGCTGTCGGGCACGTCGGGCGCGTGCTTCAGATAGTCCTTGAAGCCGAAATGGCCGAGCAGCGGCAGGAAGTATTCGTGCATCATCCGGCCCATCATATCGCCGGTGGAGAGCTTCCAGGCCTCCTCGTCGGTGTCGGCGACGAACACCTCGCGCACCAGCCGCCAGTCCTGGCGGTTCGGCTTGCGTCCGGTCTTCGCGGCGCCGATCTCGACCGAGTCCCAATGGCTGCCGACATAGGCCGGGTTGAGGTTGAGGCTCATCGGGATGAAGCCGCGCTCGCCGGCAAGCTTCAGCGTGTCCGAGTTCTTCGACAGCCCGGCAACCCCGATCGGCGGATGCGGCGCCTGCAACGGCTTGATGTGGGGCTTGAGGAAGTCGAACATCGTGTCCGGCTTGGTCACCGTCCAGTACTTGCCCTTATAGGTGAAGGGCGCAGGATCGGACCAAAGCTTCAGGATGATCTCCAGCGCCTCGCGAGTCATGTCGCGGTTCTGCCCGCTCATGCCGTCGACGTTGAACATCGCCCAGTCGCTCGGCAGGCCCGACGCCGCGACGCCGAAATTGAGCCGCCCCTCGGACAGATGGTCGAGCATGGCGACACGGTTGGCGAGCTCGGCCGGATGGTGATAGGGCAGCAGGAAGCCGCCGGGCCCGATCCTCAGCTTCTTGGTCTGCATCAGCGCCTGGGCGATCAGCAGGTCCGGCGCGGGATTGGGTTCCCAGGGCGCCGTGTGGTGCTCGCCGACCCAGGCCTCCTGATAGCCGAGCTCGTCGAGCCAGCGCATGACTTGCAGGTCCCAGTCGTTCCCTTCCTTCAGGCCGCACTCCGGCGGGTGCGAAGGCATCGTGAAATAGCCAATCTCCATCGGTTTCCTCATCTGATGTTGTCGCGTCTTGCTGCGCGGTTCACGGACGTGAGCGAGGAGACTTGAGCAAGCGGTGTGCCAGCGCGCGGATGCCGCGAAGATGCGAGAAAAGGCTGGTTTGAGCCGGCAATAGCCGATATCTCGGGGCAGATTTGCGGGCGGTCGTCTCATTGTCGCGAGACGGCGTCCCGTTGGTGAGACGAGAAGCGATATGACTGAACCCGCCTATGTCGCGGTGGACTGGGGCACCAGCAGTTTTCGGCTGTGGCTGATCGATGGCGCCGGCGACGTCCTGGCCGAACGCCGCAGCGGCGAGGGTATGCTGGCTGCGGCCAAGGCGGGCTTCGCCGCCGTGCTGCAATCGCATCTCGCTGCGGTCGAGGCGCCGGATCATCTGCCCGTTCTCGTTTGCGGCATGGCCGGTGCCCGCACCGGCTGGGTCGAGGCCGGCTATGTCGACACGCCGGCGCCGCTCTCTGCCATCCTGCAGCAGGCCGCGCGCGTGCCGGACGAGGCATGCGACATCCGCATCCTGCCGGGCATCGCGCAGCGGGATCCCAATACGCCGGATGTGATGCGCGGCGAGGAGACCCAATTGCTCGGCGCGCTCGGCCTCGATGCCCGAGGCGAGGCGCTGGTCTGCATGCCCGGCACGCATTCGAAATGGGTGCGTGTGAACAACGGCACCGTCGAACAATTTTCGACCTTCATGACCGGCGAGCTCTTTAGCGTGGTTTCGCGCGAGACGATCTTGTCGCTTGCGGTGGCCGGTGCCGACGAGGCCGAGGACGTTGCGAGCTTCAAGGTGGCCGTGATCGCCGCGTTCGAAGCGCCGGCTTACGCGGCCAACCTGCTGTTTCGCGCGCGGTCGCGGCAGCTCCTGTTCGGCGGCACCCCGGCCGCGGCGCGCGAGACGGTTTCGGGCACGCTGATCGGCATCGAGCTGGCGGCAGGCCTCTCCCGCACTGTGCCGAAAGCGGGCATCACACTCATCGCGTCGGGGCGGCTGGCGATGCTGTATCGGCTGGCCTTTGACGCGCTGTCGGTGCCGGTCGCACCACTCGAGGCCGACGAGGCCGTCCGCCGCGGCCTGTCGATGGCGGCTGCCGCGATCTGGACAAGATAGAAGGAATTTTGACATGAGCGTTCCCTTTCCGCCGATGAAGCGGCCGCTGGTCGCGATCCTGCGCGGCGTGAAGCCCGAGGAAACCGAGGCCATCGTCGGCGTGCTCATCGAGGCCGGCATGACCGCGATCGAGATTCCCCTGAACTCGCCGGATCCATTTCGTTCCATCGCGACCGCCGCGAAGCAAGCGCCGGCCGACGTCCTGATCGGTGCCGGAACGGTGCTGACGGCGCAGGATGTCGATCGGCTTCACGATGTCGGCGGTAAGCTCATGGTCTCGCCGAATGTCGACACCGAGGTGCTGGCGCGGGCGCATCAACACGCCATGGTGACAATGCCCGGCGTGTTCTCGCCGACCGAGGCGCTGCTCGCGGCGCGGTCGGGGGCGTCGAGCCTGAAATTCTTTCCCGCCAGCGTGCTCGGCGCATCCGGCATCGCCGCGATTCGCGCCGTGCTTCCGGCCGGCGTGATGATCGCCGCCGTCGGTGGCGTCTCCGATCAGAATTTTTCGGAATACATCAACGGCGGCGTGACGGCGTTCGGGCTCGGCAGCAGCCTCTACAAGCCTGGCATGACGGCCGCCGATGTCGCGGCCCGCGCCAGGGCGACGATCGCCGCTTACGATCGGGCGATTGCGAAAGACTGAGCCGGCAATAAACAAGCCGTGATCATGCCTGGTCTGTTGTCCCTCATATTGTCGCGATGTTGATGTTTCAGCATCGTAAAATGTGGGTGGGGACAGCAGGAGACCGACATGGCGATCAACAACGTGGCCGATCTGTTCGTGGCAACGCTCGAACAGGCCGGCGTCAAGCGGATCTACGGCATTGTCGGCGACAGCCTGAATGCTTTGACCGAAGCGTTGCGGCGCCGTGGCACGATTGAATGGGTGCATGTTCGCCACGAGGAGGTTGCAGCCTTTGCCGCAGCCGGTGAAGCGGAGATGACGGGTAGCCTTGCGGTCTGCGCTGGCTCTTGCGGCCCGGGCAATCTGCATCTGATCAACGGCCTGTTCGACGCGCATCGCAGCCGGGTTCCCGTGCTGGCGATCGCCGCCCAGATTCCCACCGCCGAGATCGGCAGCGGCTATTTCCAGGAAACCCATCCGCAAAACCTGTTCCGGGAATGCAGCCATTACTGCGAGCTGATCTCGGACCCGAGCCAGCTTCCTTACGTGCTCGAAAACGCCATCCGCGCTGCAGTGGGCATGCGTGGCGTCGCCGTCGTCGCCATGCCCGGCGATGTCGCCTTCCGCGCGCCGCCGAAGCGTGCGCTGTCCACGACGCGAGGGCTCACATTGTCGGCGCCGAAAGTCGTGCCGGCGGAGGACGAGCTGAAGGCGCTCGCAGACCTGTTGAACGGCGCCGGGCGCGTCACCCTGTTCTGCGGCCGCGGCTGTGCCGGGGCGCATGCACCGCTGATGCAGCTTGCGGAAGCCTTGAAGAGCCCGATCGTGCATGCGCTCGGCGGCAAGGAGCATGTCGAATACGAGAATCCCTATGATGTCGGCATGACCGGTTTCATCGGCTTCTCCTCCGGCTATGCCGCCATGCACGCCTGCGACGTCCTGGTGATGCTCGGCACCGATTTTCCCTATAAGCAGTTCTTTCCGACCGACTGCCAGGTCGCGCAGATCGACATCCGTCCGGAAAATCTTGGCCGGCGCGGCAAGATCGATCTCGGCGTCGTCGGCGATGTCAAGCTGACCATCGAGGCCCTGCTGCCGCTCCTCAAGAGCAAGACGCAGCGCAAGCATCTCGACGATGCGATCGCGCATTACAAAAAGGCGCGCGAGGGCCTCGACTCGCTGGCCAAGGGCACACCGGGAGCCAAGCCGATCCATCCGCAATATCTCGCGAGGGTCATCAGCGACCAGGCCTCCGACGATGCTGTGTTCACCGCCGATGTCGGCACGCCGACGGTGTGGGCCGCGCGCTATCTCGACATGAACGGCCGCCGCCGGCTGATCGGCTCGTTCGTGCACGGCTCGATGGCCAACGCCATGCCGCAGGCGATCGGCGCGCAGGCCTCGCAGCCCGGCCGCCAGGTGATCTCCCTATCGGGCGACGGCGGCTTCACCATGCTGATGGGCGATCTGATCACGCTGACGCAGATGAAGCTGCCGGTGAAGGTCGTCGTCTTCAACAATGGCGTGCTCGGCTTCGTTGCGCTGGAAATGAAGGCGTCCGGCTTCGTCGACACCAACGTCGATCTTCAGAATCCGGATTTCGCGGCGATGGCGCGCGCGATGGGCATCTTCGCCAGGCGCGTCGAGGATCCCGGTGAGCTCCCCGGCGCGATGCAGGAGATGCTGGCCCACAACGGGCCGGCACTGCTCGACGTCGTCACCGCCAAGCAGGAGCTGTCGATGCCGCCGACGATCACGCCCGAGCAGATCAAGGGTTTCAGTCTTTGGGTCCTGCGCGCCGTGATGAACGGCCGCGGCGACGAGGTCGTTGACCTCGCCAAGACGAATCTGCTGCCGCGCTAAAGCGCGATCATGCGCTAGCTGCGCTTGGCCGAGGGTTGAGGCAGCTGCTCGTCGCGGCGCTGGAAGCGTTGCCAGTGCAGCACGATGCCGATCAGCAGCGCCGGGACGAAGCCCAGCGCGATCAGGAAATGCGGCAGTTGCTTCGGCGAGATGAAGGCAATCGCGATGTCGGAGATCAGCCAAAGCGCGGCGAACATCACCGCGAAATCCAAGCGCGGGCAGCGCAAATAATAGAACACGGCGGTGATGACGATGGCTGGCCCGATCGCGATGCCGATCATGACCGTCGTCAGCTCCTTCGGCGTCAGCGCGTCGAGCATCATCGCTGCCAACAGCCAGATGGCGGCGAACATGGCGACGATGTCGAGCGGATGCCGCAACCCAATTCCTCTCGCAGGAAACGCACTATCGTTGTGGCCGCAAACCCCGTCCGTCAAGTAAAATACGCCTATTCCTCGTCGCTTCCGGGCGTCGGGCGCAGCATGAAATGACCGAAGGCGGAGGCGATCGGCCTATTCGCATCGTCCTGCCAGGCCCGCGCCTCGAAGGCGACGATGCGCCGGCCCTGCTTGACGATCGAGACATTGGCAAAGCTGTCCAGCGCGCGGCCGGAACGCAAATAGTTGACAGTGAGTCCGATCGGTTTGGGTAGTGCGGCGATCCCGAGCTCGCGCGTCACGCCGACGATCGCGGTGGTCTCGAGGAAGGCTCCGGTCATGCCGCCATGGATGGCGGGCAGGATTGGATTGCCGATGATCTTTGGCGAGAACGGCATCGTCAGCGTGCCGTCGTCGTTGATGCGAATGCCGAGCCAGCGCGCGAACGGGCTGCTCGCGAACGCGCCGTTCGGATCTTCAGGCGCCTCCAGCGTCGGGACGCTGCGCGAATCCATCCTGCGGTCCGCCAGCATGTTGGTGCGATTGGCGCCGATCATGAAGCAAGCGGTCGCGGTCGCGACCGGATCGCCCTCGGATTCCTGATAGGCGGTGGAGCGCACGAACGCTATCGAGCGGGTGGTGCGGTAGCAGACTGAATGCGCCTTGATGTCGAGGCCCGGGGTCGCCGGCTTCTGGTAGTCGATGCGCAGATCCAGCGTCGCGATCGCGCTTGTGCCGTCGAGCGCGAGCTGCACCGCCATGCCGCAGCTCTCGTCCAGCATCGCCGTGACGACGCCGCCATGCAGCACGCCGGTCTCGGTGTCGCCGACGAACACGGGCCGGTAGGGAAGGCTCGACCAGGCCTCGCCCGGCGCGAACCGGTCAAGCTGGAGACCGCTGATATGGCCGTAATCAGAGCGGCGGCCCTGGATGGCCTCGGCGAGTTCCTCGAACGGGAGCGTGATCGGAGAGGTGGACATGGTGACGTTCTAGACCAGTGCCGAGCGCCACGCAAAACCTCGCATGCGCCGTCTAAGCCTGGTCCGCCAGGGCGGTTTGGCCTCGACAGAGCCGGGCGAAGCAACGATGGTGGGCTCTCTGTTTGTCCACTACCCGTAAGGAGTGCCCATGGCCGATCCCGAGACGCCCGCCACCAGCCAGGGTCCCGTCACCATTTCGAGCTCCAGCGCGGAGCGGGCGCCCATCGTCTATTTCGACGGCGCTTCCTGCTTCGGCCATCACAACGGTGCGATCCAGATCGAGCTCGCCGCGAACCTGCTGATGCCGGTCGGCGCCGCCGTCAGGGTCGACGTGGTCCAGACCGCGCATCTGCGCTGTAGCGTGGCCGCGGCGCTGGCGCTGCGCGAAGCGCTCGACAAGGCGCTCGCGATGTATCAGCAGGGACGGCAGCAGCCGACGGAGGAAATTCCGACGGTGAAGAATTGAGGCTGGCGCTGTAGAGGTTGCGAACCGGCTTGGCTTTGTGGTTCGAGACGCGCCGTAAGGCGGCGCTCCTCACCATGAGGGTCTGAGATTTCGCCGCGAAACAAGACCTCATCCTGAGGAGCCCGGCAACAGCGGGCGTCTCGAAGGATGGGCTGCAGGATGCCGGTCCTGAAGGGTGAACAGCCCTGTGTCAGCTCACATGCACCTTCGGCTTCTTGCCGTCGTTCCACTTGCCGTCAAGGGCGCGCTCGATTTGCGCGGCGAGTTGCAGCAGCAGGCCATCACTGGCCTGCTTGGCGATGGCCTGGATGCCGAGCGGCAGGCCGTGCTCGTGGGTCGCCATCGGCATCGAGATCGCGGGCATGCCGCAGAGATTGGCGAGCGGCGTGAAGGCAAAATTGCGCCAGAGATTGCCGAACCAGTCGAGCACGTCGGGATTGTCGGAGATGGTGAGATACTCTTTCGTGCCGACCTTCGGCGTCGGCAACGCGGTGATCGGCGTCAGGATCACGTCCCACTGCTCGAAGAACGCGCCGAAGCTGCGCGACGTCGTGTTGAACACGCCTTGCATCTTCGCGCGCTCGGCAAAGCTTGTGTGCCGGCCTGCTTCCCAGATCCGGATGTTGACGGGCTCGACCAGATCTTCCGGCGGCCGCTCCAGCCCGCGCGCGGCCAGCATGTTGGAGATCACCACGGCAAAGTTGCTGATGTAGCAGGTGGTCTGCGCCTCGAATGCGGCGCGGAAGTCGAGCTCGGGCAGGGCATAGTCGACGTGATGACCAAGGCCTTCGAGGAAACGGCCGGCCTTCGCCAGCTCGGCGGCGATGTGCGGCGTCGCGGTGTAGTCGCCCCAGGTGTGCGACAGCGCAATCCGGAGCTTGCCGGGATCGCGCTTGATCATCTCGCCGTAGGGCTGCGCCGTGGTCCAGAACGGCATGAACTCGCCGGGAGCGGGGCCGCGGGCGTGGTCGACAAAGGCCGCGGTGTCGCGCACGGAGCGCGATTGGCAGCCCTGGATCGAGACGAGGCCGGTGAGGTCCGACATGTGCGGGGCGAGCGAGAACACGCCGCGCGAGACCTTCAGCCCGATATTGCCGTTGACGCCGGCGGGAATGCGGATCGAGCCGCCGCCGTCGGTTGCATGCGCGATCGGCACCACGCCGGCCGCGACCATTGCGGCGCTCCCCGCCGACGAGCCGCAGGTGGTATAGTCGGTGTCCCAGGGATTGCGCGTGACATAGATGGCGGGATTGTCGGCCGAGCTGCACACGCCGAACTCTGGGGTCGTGGTTCGCCCGATCAAGTTCAGCCCGGCCTGACGAAACTTTCCGGTCAGGAACGTGTCGGCGGCAGCGCGATTGCCGCGCATCAGCAGCGAGCCCATCTCCTGAAGCCGGCCTTTCATGGTCGGCCCCAAATCCTTCATCAGGAAGGGCAGGCCGGCGAACACACCGGCAAGATTGGCGCCGTCCTTGGCCGGGTCGGCGATCACGTCCTCGAACAGCTCGACCACGCCGGACAGCGCCGGATTGACTTTGGCGACGCCGGCAGCGGCCTGGCGCGCCAAGTCCTTCGCCGTGAGCTCGCCCTTGCGGACGCGCGCCGCCAGCCCCACGCCATCGTGCTGCGCCCATTCGTTCCAGCTCATCGGCAAAGTCATGCGGTCCAAACCTCTTCGTGCGCCGCCATCTTAGTTTCGCACAGGAACATTTTAATCAACTGAGCCGGCGCGAAGGGCAGGGTTGCACCGGATGGAGGGGTCGTTGGCAAGCCCGCATTGCACGCGCACGCATCAATTCGAGAGCTTTGCAATCGCCGCGACTGGCCCGCCGCCGGCCGGCCCCTGATGCTCGGCGCCACCGGAGACGTAGACCGCACTGGTGCCTGCGAGGCCGGCGATCAGGCCGCCGACCGCGGCGCGGGCGTGGCGTGTCGAGCTGATGTCGGTGTCTTCCAGCATGGTGTGGCGCAAGCCGCGCACGCTGCCGTTCGGCGAGGCCTCCGCCTTGGCGAAGATATTGACGAACTCGCGCCCCGCGGTTGCCTGCGGCGCGATCCCGAGTCCGACGCTGTTCAGCGCTGCGATCACCGCGGCGGAGTCGATGGCGTCGCTCATCACGGCGTGCCCGATCTCGAATTCGCTCACCGATGACGCCGAATTGCCGAGCACGATGACGACATTGTGCATCAGCTCGATGCCGGCCGAGGTGGAAGCGACCTTCGAGAACAAATCGTAGCGCCGCAGCACGTCCCCGTCGCCGATATCGGATGCGATCTCGCCAAGCGCGACCGCAACCCCGAGCGCGGAGGCGCCGCGCGAATACGCCATCGAGCCGTAGGCGCTGGTCGTCGCCGTCTTGTTGCCACGCGCGCTTGCGGCTTCGACACGGTCGCTGGTCAGCAGCGGGCACTTGATCTGCACGAAATGGACGTCGGCGGGATCGGCGATCCCGGCATCCTCCATCGCGGTCTTCACCGCCTTGGCCGTCTCCGCGATCTGAGCGGAACGGCCGAGCTCCTCGGGGAGGAAATTCCTCGTGTGCGCCATGCCGATGCTCAGGCGTTTGCCGGAGATGCCTGCCGGCTGTTCGCCGACTTCCCGGCGCGTGAATACGGTGATGTGCGGGCTGAGCACACCCTCGGTGCCGCCGGACATCACGAAGGCGATGCGCTGTTCGACTTCGTGCGGCGTCAGGCCGAGATGAGGCGCCAGCGCCGTGCACAGCGCGGCAACGGCGTATTCCCGGGTGAAATCATTGACGCCGCCATTGCCCTCGGTTTTGCCGAGGATCGCCAGGATCGATGCCGGATCGATCGCGCCGGAGTCGATCACGCTCACGAGGCCGGACACGTCGCCGGGGCCCTTGGTGGCGATCCTGATGACGCCGACCGATGTCGTCCGCATTATAGTCCTCGTGTGGGGTTCAGGGGCCCGGCGGACAAACCAGCCGTTGAATGGGGGCGACTGTCAAGCCACAAGCGGCTATTCCCGACGTCGTCCTGGCGAAGGCTAGGACCCATTGCCCCAGGGAGTGGTTTGGCGAAGACTCGTCCGGTACTGATATCGACAGCAATCGATGGATCCCGCGGTATGGGTCCTGGCCTTCGTCAGGACGACAACGGAGTATGTGCGCCGTCTTCGCCGCACCCGCACGATTGTGGCGAGATCGCATCGCGCCCGCAAAAAAACCTCTGTCGACGGTTGCGCGCCGCACCTTGATGAATCAACCTTGGTTGGTCCATAAGCGGCGTCCCGCGGCCCGGTTTCGGTTTCCGCGTTGCGTGCTTGGATAGAGGGGTTCTCGCGTGGCGAATATCAACCTGAAAATTGCGCAGGAGCTTGGGGTTCGCCCGGAGCAAGTCGAGGCGGCGGTGACGCTGCTCGACGGCGGCGCCACGGTTCCCTTCATCGCCCGCTACCGCAAGGAAGCGACCGGTGCGCTCGACGACACGCAATTGCGCAACCTGGAGGAGCGTCTGGTTTACCTGCGCGAGCTCGAAGACCGCCGCAAGACCATCCTCGAATCGGTCCGCGAACAGGGCAAGCTCGATGCGGCGCTGGAAGCCACCATTCTCGCCGCCGACAGCAAGGCGCGCTTGGAAGACATCTATCTGCCGTTCAAGCCGAAGCGCCGCACCAAGGCGGAGATCGCGAGGGAAGCCGGCCTCGAGCCGCTTGCCAACCAGCTGATGGCGGAGCCGGGCAACGATCCGAAACTCGTGGCCGAAGCCTTCGTCAACGCCGAGAAGGGCGTCGCGGATGCCGCCGCCGCACTCGACGGTGCCCGCGCCATCCTGGTCGAGCGTTTCGATGAGGATGCCGACCTGATTGGCGCTTTGCGCGAGGAGATGTGGACAAATGCGCGCATGGCATCCACCGTGCGCCAGGGCAAGAAGACCGAGGGCGAAAAATTCGCCGACTATTTTGATTTCTCCGAGCCGCTGACCAAGCTGCCCTCGCATCGCATCCTCGCGATGTTCCGCGGAGAAAAAGAAGAGATCCTCGACCTCCAGATCCAGGCCGAGGCCGAAGCGCCGCCCGCCGGCGTGCCGGGCGCCTATGAGCTGAAGATCATGAAACGGTTCGGCATCGCCGATCTCAAGCGGCCCGGCGACCGCTGGATGATTGACACCGTGCGCTGGGCCTGGCGCACGAAGATTCAGGTGCATCTCAACATCGATCTGCGCATGCGGCTGTGGACTGCGGCTGAGACCGAGGCCGTGCGCGTGTTCGCTTCGAACCTGCGCGACCTCTTGCTTGCCGCGCCCGCCGGCACCCGCGTCACGATGGGCCTCGATCCCGGCTTCCGCACCGGCGTCAAGGTCGCGGTGATCGATGCAACCGGCAAGGTGGTCGACACTGCCGTGATCTATCCGCACGAGCCGCAGCGGCAGTGGAACGAGGCGCTTGCGGTCCTTGGCAAGCTGGCGCTGAAGCATGGCGTCGAGCTGATCGCGATCGGCAACGGCACCGCCTCGCGCGAAACCGACAAGCTCGCGGCCGACCTCGTCAAGGGCCTGCCCGACCTGAAGATGACCAAGATCGTGGTGTCGGAAGCCGGCGCGTCGGTCTATTCGGCCTCCGCCTTTGCGTCGCAGGAATTGCCCGAGCTGGACGTCACCCTGCGTGGTGCGGTCTCGATTGCCCGGCGTCTCCAGGATCCGCTCGCCGAGCTCGTCAAGATCGAGCCCAAGGCGATCGGCGTCGGCCAGTATCAGCACGATCTCGGTGAGGCCAAGCTCGCGCGCTCGCTCGATGCCGTGGTCGAAGACTGCGTGAACGCGGTTGGCGTCGACGTCAACACCGCCTCCGCGCCGCTGCTCGCACGGGTCTCAGGTGTAGGCTCCGGGCTCGCGCAGAGCATCGTGCAGCATCGCGACGCCAACGGCCCGTTCAAGTCACGAAAGGCACTGAAAGACGTGCCGCGGCTCGGGCCGAAGGCGTTCGAGCAGTGCGCGGGCTTCTTGCGCATTCTCGGGGGCGAGGATCCGCTCGATGCCTCCGGCGTGCATCCGGAAACCTATCCGGTGGTGCGGCGGATTCTCAGCGCCACCAAGAGCGATATCAAGGCACTGATCGGCAACAGCGAGATCGTGCGCACGCTGAAGCCGAAAGACTATGTCGACGAAACCTTCGGTCTGCCGACCGTCACCGACATCCTGCGCGAATTGGAAAAGCCCGGCCGCGACCCGCGCCCCGCATTCAAGGCCGCAGTGTTCAAGGAAGGCGTTGAGGAGATCAAGCATCTCAAGAAGGGCATGATCCTGGAGGGTACGGTGACCAACGTCGCCGCCTTCGGCGCCTTTGTCGACATCGGCGTGCACCAGGACGGGCTCGTCCACATCTCGGCGATGTCGAAGACCTTCATCAAGGACCCGCGCGAGGTGGTGAAGCCCGGCGACATCGTCAAGGTGAAGGTGCTGGACTTCGAGGTCGCACGCAAGCGCATCTCGCTGACGCTGCGGCTCGACGACGAGGTCGGCGAGAAGAAGGATGCGCCCGGCATGCAGCGCGACAATTCGCGCAACACCGCCCGCATGACATCGTCGGCGCCGCGCAAGCAGGAGCCCTCGGGCGGCGGCGCACTCGCCGAAGCCCTGCGTCGCGCAGCCGAGAAGAACGGCGGCAAGCGCGCGTGATGTCTCAACCTCTCCCGCTCTTCAGCGGGAAGAGGTCGGAATCGGCGCGCAGCGCGAATTCCGGGTGAGGGGAGCCCCCGCGAGTTGAGCTGCTCGACGTACCGAGAGCTCTATCCACTCGTCATTGCGAGCGCAGCGAAACAATCCAGACTGCCTTCGCCGGGACAGACTGGATTGCTTGTGCGCCAGGCAAGCTGGCGCGGTCCAACCGGTGGAAGTCCGGTCCGGGTAAGCCGTAGCGGGCGCCCGGTAGTGAGTGTTGCGGTGTCGTCGGCGACGGCGGCAGCGAAGCGTACACAACGATGCTGTGGGGTGGCTATTGAGCCGCGAAAGACAGAAACTCGCAGAGGCCGAGGCGGTAAGCAACGTCGAAGGCAACATGTGCGGTCCCGTTATGCGAGGGGCTGACGCTCTGCCGTGGTCGAAGACCCCATCACGCAGTAAGGGACCGCGCCGGAACCTGGGAGGTCCCGCATTCGACCGCAGGCGGCATGCGCCTTCGGTCCGCATCGGGAAGGCGAGGAGCCGAAGCCGATGACGAACGAACGCGGGAAGTCGGACGCGGCCATAGTAGCGGCGAAGCCGGCGAACGAGGCAGAGCGATCTGCGAAAGGAGCTGGTGGAGCGAAGGGCCGCGACCAAGGGGAATGCGGACCAGCAAAGCACGTCCCGGACGCCGAGCCGGACAAGCGTGACACAGGCGCTGGAGCGCATACGACGAACTGCAAGGGAAAGGAAGAAGGAGAGGTTCACCGCGCTGCTTCACCACATCGATCCCGACCTGCTCGAGGCGGAGTTCTTCGCGTTGAAGAAGCATGCCGCGCCGGGCACGGACGGGGTGACGTGGCGGGACTATGAGCAAGATCTCAAGGCCAACCTTGAGGATCTGCATGCCCGTGTCCACCGGGGAGCGTACCGGCCGCAGCCGTCGCGGCGGGTCTACATCCCAAAGCCGGACGGACGGCAGCGCCCGCTGGCGATCGCGGCCCTCGAGGACAAGATCGTGCAGCGGGCAACGGCTGTG
>NZ_JADPKQ010000259.1:0-905 GCF_023074015.1 Bradyrhizobium sp. 142 | reverse complement strand
GATCAAGGAAGGCGTCATGCCGCTATCTCATGCTCAGCTCTCCGTGCTGCTCGACGGCTCGGACTGGAAGTGTGTGCCGATGCGGGTTGTGGATCAGCCAGCACGAGCTGGTTGATCCGTATCAATAGTAGTTCGTCACTCATGCGGAGTTGTTGTAGAATCACTCTGCATGGGTGATTTGCCTTCCGATCCAGCATTGCTCCGACAAACCGTGATGACCCTGTCGTCACGGCTTGCGGCGTTGTCGGCGGAATGCAGCACGCTTTCGGCCGAGCGTGATGCGGCGATCGCCCAACGCGACGCTGCAGTCCAGGAGAACGACAAGCTCCTGATGATCCTGTCCCAGTACAAGCGCACGATCTTCGGTCCCCGCTCCGAGACGCTGGATCCCGGACAGCTGTCTCTCTTCATCACGGCACAGGCGGCTGGTGCCGTCGCCAACGACGACGTGACCGGAGGCAAGCTGCCTGACGGAGCGGACGGCCGTGGAAAGCGACCGGCGCGACGCAGCCGGGGGAAGCTCCCGGAGCATTTGCCGAGCATCGATGTCGTGATCGATATCGAGAGCCACATCTGCCCCTGCTGCGGCGAGCGGCTACACAAGATCGGGGAGACCGTCAAGGAAGCCTACGACGTCATTCCGATGCAGTACCGGGTCAAGCGCATTGTGCGTCCGAGGTGGGTGTGCTGCAGGCACCCGCGCCGGCCCAGCCGATCGATGAACGGAAGCCTTGCTGGCCCACATCGCGGTGATGAAATACGGCTACCAGCTGCCGCTGACGGACGCATTGAAATAGACAACAATACGGTCGAGCGCAGCATCAAGCCGATAGGGCTTGGAAAGAAGAACTATTTGTTCGCGGGCAGCGAAGGCGGCGCCGAGACATGGGCCATTCTCGCGTCGC